>CALVQP010000010.1 GCA_944358225.1 uncultured Bacilli bacterium | reverse complement strand
TGGTTTAAGAAATATTATTGTAACTAATAAAAATCATTCTCATTATAATAATAAAATGCAATATTTATCTGAGACCTATGATTGCCCAATAATTGATATATGTGATTTAGATAAAAATATCTTAAGAGAAATTTTAAGTGTGAATAATGTAAACAAAAGAAGTTTGACATTAAAAATGGCAAAGAAAAGTGCTGCATATATAGAAAACGTGGTCAATTTTGATGATTTTGTAGATAAATAAAATGATATTTTTGACAGCTTTACTTTTAAAAGGGAGACATTAATTAATTTTTATAATTTATTAATGATTCTTAAAATCAGTAAAATTTGTAAAGTCAGTTTTCTGACTTTTTTTTTTGTGTAAAATATGAGATACTTATGAAGAAATGTATATGTGTTAATTTGTGTCAATAATGCAAAAAATACAAATACAGTTGGCAGAGGAGAGAGATAATGGAAATAAAAAAAACTAAATATTTAATTATAGGAGCCGGTATAACGGGTTTAACATTTGCTGATTATATAAAACAGGATTACTTGATTGTTGAAAAAGAAAACGAAGTTGGTGGCTATTGTAGAACAATTCGTCGAGGGGATTTTATATGGGATTACGCTGGTCATTTTTTTCATTTTAAAACGGATGAGTTTAAAAATAAGTTCTTAAATAATGTTAATAATAATGAAATAATAGAACAAGATAAATGTACTAAGATAATATATAAAAATAATTTAATTGATTATCCTTTTCAAACTAATATTCATCAGTTGGATAAAGAGGAATTTATTGATTGTTTATATGATCTATTTAATAAGAAAGAAAAGGAAAATTATGACAATTTTCTTGATATGTTATATGGTAAATTTGGTAGATCTATAACAGAAAAATTTCTTCGACCTTATAATGAAAAATTATATGCTACTGATTTGAAATTATTAGATAAAGATGCAATGGGACGTTTTTTTCCATATGCTGATAAAGAACAAATAATTAATAATATGAAGGTTAATAAGGATACAGCATCATATAATAATAAATTTCTTTATCCAAGAAATGGTGCTGGTAGTTTTATAAAATTGATTTATGATCGTTTGTCAAAGAATCATATATTATTAAATACAAAAATAGAGTCTATTGATTTTAATAAGAAAAAGGCTTTGACTAATACAGGAATAGAAATAGAATATGAATATTTGATTAATACTATTCCTTTAAATCATTTTTTAGAATTTTATACAGATAAAGATATTACTTTATTAAGAAAAGAGCTTTCTTATAACAAAGTATTAGTATTTAATTTGGGATTTAATAAAAAGTCTAAGTATAAAAAAGAACATTGGATGTATATTCCGGATAAATCGATCAATTATTATAGAATAGGATTTTATGATAACATTTTAGGTAGTGATAAACTGAGTATGTATATTGAAATCGGATATTCTAGAGACTCAAAAGTTAATGATATTGATTTTCAGTTGCAAGAAACGTTGAAAAATTTGAAATTACAGGGAATTATTGATGATACTTTTGTTTTAGAAGAATATTCAACTATACTTATGGATCCTGCTTATGTTCATATTAATACAAATACAGATGTTAAAATAAAAGAACTTATGAAAAAATTAAATGACGAAAAAGTATACAGTATTGGTCGATATGGAGCGTGGACTTATTGTTCTATGGAAGATTCTATGATTTCTGCAAAATCTTTGGCTGAGAAGTTGTCTAATGAAAAATAATGAAAGAAAAACAGTATTATTTTCGTTTGTTTTAGTTTTCATTTTAACGTCTTTAATTACTTTTTTATATGTTAAGGGGGAAGATAATGTATATGTTTATGATTATGTTGGGTATCAACTAAGATTTAATACATTATCTGATTTATTTAAAAATGATTTTCTGGGTGCTTTGAGAGAATTGTGGCAATCAATTAGAGTTTTGGATTATAATTATTTTCCTGTGTTATTTTTAGTACCATTCATTTTGTTATTTGGATATTCTAGACTAGTTTTTGAATTATCTATTTCGGTTTGTTTTATTGTTCCGGTTATAGTTTTATTAATTATTTATATTAATAAATTTTTGGTTATAAATAGGGATAACCGCCAAAATATGATTAAAGTTTTGTTTTTTTCGTTACCGACTTTATTCTTTACTAGATGGTGGTCCCCTTCTCTAAGAGGGTTACCGGATATAATAGGCTTAATACCATTAATTTGTTTATTATATATAATTACAACAACTTCTTTTATAAAAAAAGTTAAATTTAGTAAATTAATTCTGATAGGTTTTTTGGCATATCTTCCATTTTTATCTAGGCGATGGTATGCCTATGCAGTAGTAGCATTTTATTTAAGTGTTTTAGTTATATCTTTATTTGAATTTTTAAAATTAAAAGATGGAAAAAAAGAAGCATTTAAGATGGCATTAAGGAACTTTTTTTTCAGCGGAGTAACAACTTTGTTATTGGTTTTTGTTCTTCAAACTCCTCTGGCTATGACTATTATTTCTGAAAATTATGCTAATACTTATTCAGCTTTTCAGGTTGACCTTGTTTCTCATATAACTAATTTTTATAATGAATTTGGTTTTATAGTAATCTTTCTAGCCGTAATAGGTATTGTATTATCTATTCTATTTAAAAAGAGAAGAAAAATAGTTGTCTATTCTTTGTTAAATATAGCTATTTTTTCATTATTGTTTTGTCGTACTCAAGCAATGGGAGTTCATCACTATTTAGGAATTTCGTTATATATATTTTTATTGTTTGTTATCGGTATTATAAATTTGTTAGAAAGTATTAATCATCCTAAACTAAAGATACTTCTTGCAGTTTTGATATTATTTATAACTTTTTTAAATTTTATTTCAACCTTTTTTATAAAAAGTATAAATATTCCTTTGTTTTTGCAAAACAATAAATATTATAAGTTTAAATATGATAATTATGAAAATCTTATTAGTTTAAGAAATGATTTAGATAAATTGTTAGAGTCTAACGATAAGTTTATAGTTACTGCAAGTTCTGGAATAATTTCAGATAGTTTGTTAGACGTTATTGGAACAGATAATATAAAGAAATCTGTTATTTATAACTCTACTGTAGATTTAAGGGATAAAATTAAGTTAGATGGTTTGTTAGCAAAATATGTAGTTGTAAGTTCACCTGAGCAATACGAAATGAATAAGGACGGACAGCAAGTTATGTTATATACTAATGAATTAATTTTAGAAAATAAGGGATTAGGCAAGGCTTATAAAAGAATTGGTAAAGAATATGTTTTATCAAATAATGTAAAAGCCTATATATATGAGAAAGAAAGAGCTTTTACTTATGAAGAAGTTAGTGAATATTTAGATCATTTTATAGAATTATATCCACAGTGGAAAAATGAAATTAATGAATTTCATTATAATCTTTTAATGGGAACTTATAATTTACCGGTTGGTTTGAATAATTTT
Organism: uncultured Bacilli bacterium; assembly: GCA_944358225.1. Lineage (GTDB taxonomy): Bacteria > Bacillota_I > Bacilli_A > RF39 > UBA660 > HGM10766. Next base: position 17,678 of record CALVQP010000010.1, on the reverse strand, counting down.
TTAGTAATGGATTATGATACTATTTATTTTCATCCTGGTAATGAATCTACTATATTAGAGTTACCCAATACTTTAGATAATATTAAGCTAAAACTATATATCGATCCAGTTGTGAATAGAGCAGATGAAGATGCTGGTATAGTTAAAGTGGAAATACACGATCAAGATAAATTGCTATTTTCTAAAGAAATTTCTCCATTAAGTGATGAAACTGTGACACTAGATCTTAAAAATTCTGAAAAATTAATTTTTAATGTTTCGGCTGGTGACAAATTGGATTGTGATTGGCTTTATATTGATGTTTTAGAGGTGTAATTATGAAAAAAAATAAAATATTGTACATTGTAGTTCCTTGTTATAATGAAGAAGAAGTATTACATGAAACTGCAAAGAGACTCAAGTTAAAGTTAGAGTCTTTAATAGCTGAAAATCAAATTAATAAAAATAGTAAAATTATGTTTGTAAACGATGGGTCTAAAGATAACACATGGGATATTATTGAAGACCTTCATAAAAATGATAAATTGTTTACTGGGATATGTTTATCTCGAAATAGGGGCCATCAAAATGCATTATTTGCTGGATTGATGACCGCTAAAAAATATGCAGATATAATCATAAGCATGGATGCGGATCTACAAGATGATATTGATGCTGTAGATAAAATGATTATTAAGTACTATGAAGGTAACGATATTGTTTATGGTGTTAGGAGCGCTAGGAAAACGGATACTTGGTTTAAGAAAACTACCGCTGAAGGTTTTTATAAGTTTATGAAGTTTATGGGAGTTGATATAATCTATAATCATGCTGATTATAGATTAGCTAGTAAAAAAGTTTTAGAAGAATTGGAAAATTATAGAGAGGTAAATTTATTTTTGCGAGGGATGTTTCCTTTGGTTGGTTTTAAAAATGATATAATATATTATGAAAGAAAAGAAAGATTTGCAGGTGAATCAAAATACCCATTGAAGAAAATGTTGAATTTTGCATGGGATGGAATAACTTCATTTAGTATTAAACCAATAAGGTTAGTGTTAAGTGTTGGAATTATAATGTTTATTATAAGCTTGCTAATACTGCTGTATTGTATAGTAATAAAAATTTTGGGAAAAGCTGTTTCAGGATGGACTTTTATTGTTTGTTCCATATGGATTTTAGGAGCAGTACAAATGTTGGCTATTGGTTTAATTGGAGAATATATTGGCAAAATATATAGTGAAACAAAGCAAAGACCAAGATTTATTTTATCAAAAAACTTAAATGACGAGTAGTCATTTAAGTTTTTGATTTAAGGTGTTTCTGTAAATCAGAAAATTTATTGGTAGTTTTTTTATTTGAAAAGATATAAATGGGTATTCTAATTTAGTATTGTAAAAAGTAATTGTTAGTAAATTTTTATATATAATAGTTGTTTTTTTAGAAATATTTTTTTTAATTGTTTCTTATGTATCTTTATTGGTTTATTATGTGAGTTTTATTTTATATTATATTAATTTTAACTTTCTAATTTTAGTTTAATAGATAACTTATTTCCAATATAGTCTGATATATTATTTATTTTTACTAATTTAAAAACTTTCATTTTTAAAAATTCAATTATTGAACATACAATGTAAACGACAACTATATTTAATAATATTAGTGCTATCTGTATTAGAATATTATATCCTGTTATATATTTAAAAATAATGGGAAAAATAAAGTCATATATCAATATATTCGTATGAATAACATACACTCCAAATGATGTTTGAGATAAAAAATGAATTATATTGCTTTCTTTAATTTTAATTCGTGAAAATAGAATAATCAATAACATAGATATAACTGTTATAAAAGGACTGGTATAGTTTAGAAATATTTCCGTACTTATTATAAAGTGGTTTGTAGGAATATTTTTGATAATGAAATTAAATGTGGCTGAAGCTAAACAACATAGAAAAATAAAACTTAAAATTTTTCTGTTACTTATTTTTATATTATTTTGCCTCTTTTTTAAATATGCTCCAATAAAATAACAATAGATTAGCCAAAAGGGGCTATATCCTAAACTAATTTTAAATAGATCTCTTTGTCCTAACAAGGTCGGAATGATACAGAGAAAAATAAAAATAATAATCAATAATTTTTTTAGATCTTTGGTTTTAATATTTCTTATAAATAAATTTAGGAAAGGTATTAAAAAAAATAGAAGGGTATAGCTAACTATATACCAATATCTAAAATCTATATATGGAAATAGAGATTGAAATAACTGAATTTGTCCTAGGTTTTGTATATTAAAAAAATTAAATGAATAAAATAATAAGGTTATTAATAAGCAATAAATGGCAGTGGTAATTAATAAATTGATAATATTTTTATATTTTATCGTATTTTTATCTACATGCAAGTATCCTGTTATCATTGCAAATATATTAACTGAGCACATAAGCAAAGCATATAATATCATTAGAATAAAATAGCTTTTTGTATTGTGGGATATAGACGCCAAAATTCCTCCTTTGCCGATTATATGTAGGCCTATAATTCCTCCCATTGCTATAATCCTTAAAATGTCAATTCCAACATGTCTTTGTTTAGTCATGATAATTCACCCCTCAAAGGATAACACAATAGCTTGTTCAAAATCAATAGTTTGAACTATCATTAATTAGATTATTATTTACAATATAAAGAAAATAGATTAAAATAAAGCTAAAATAAGCAAATTTTACTTAAGGATTGGGTATTGTTATGAAAAAAACAACTGAATTAATTAGTGTTATTGTCCCTTGTTATAATGAAGAGGAAGCAATTCCGATTTTTTATAATGAAATAATAAAAATTTCCAATAAATTAAGTGAGTATGATTTTGAATATATATTCATAAATGATGGAAGTAAAGATAAAACATTAAAAATATTAAAAAGTTTATCAAAAAAAGATAAACGAGTAAGATATGTGTCTATGTCAAGAAATTTTGGTAAAGAAGCTGGTATGCTAGCAGGTTTAGAGTATTCTAAGGGAGATTATGTAACTATTATGGATGTGGATTTACAAGATCCGCCTTCATTGCTTCCTAGTATGCTCAATTATATAAAAAACGGTGGTTATGATAGTGTAGCAACCAGGAGAGTTAGTCGTAAAGGAGAGCCACCTATTAGAAGTTTTTTTGCTCGAATGTTTTATAAATTAATAAATAAAATGTCTAAAATAGAAATGGTAGATGGAGCAAGAGATTATCGTTTGATGACAAGACAAATGGTGGATGCCGTTATTTCTTGTAAAGAATATAATAGATATTCTAAGGGACTATTTAGTTTTGTTGGGTTTAACACCAAATGGATAGAATATGAAAATGTAGAACGTATTGCCGGAGAGACTAAGTGGTCGTTTTGGAAATTATTTTTGTATGCTATTGAAGGAATAGTAGCTTTTACAACTATTCCCTTAGCTATTTCGACATTAATGGGAATTGTATTTTGTTTAGTAGCTTTTATTGCTGTAGTAGTAATTTTAATTAAAACTTTATTAATTGGTGATCCGGTTTCTGGTTGGCCATCGCTTGCTTGCATAATTTTATTTTGTAGTGGTATTCAACTATTTTGTTTGGGAATAATGGGTCAATATTTATCAAGAACATATTTAGAAAGTAAAAAACGTCCAATATACATTGTTAAGGAAACTGAAGAAAATAATAAATAAATTAACTAAATTTAATTAGGAATATTGTTTATTCCTTTTTTGTTTGTGTAAAATCAGAGCATAATATTGCAACGGAGATGCTTGATTATATAACAGATATTTGTAAACAACATAAATGTGTAAAAATGGCTTTGTGGTTTAAAAATATTCGAGTTTCAGCTCATGCCTCATGATTTTGATTTAGAAGAAGCAGGATTTTTTTCTAAAAAAATTGGATAGTTACTAATATAGCTTATAGTAATTTAATTTTTGGCTTTATTACTAATCAAGTTAAAGAAAAATATGTTTTAGACTTTACCGTAATCAATTATATTTTTAATTTGCTTGGGGAATATTTTTTTAGCAGGATTGATGTTTGATTTTGGTTTTAAATATATGTTTATCTTAGCTGTACCAATAATGATTATTCAAATTATTATGGCTTATTATATAATTTATCAAAAAAGAAAAATTACACTTAAGTAAAACTAAATGAGTAAAGTTTCTTATAAGTGTAATTTTTTGCTGTGGATAAGTTTTAAGTTATGAACAATTAAAATATTGCCATGATTTTAGGAATAAAGATGATTAATCCAATAATTGCAGAAGCAATAGCTGTAAGTAAGACTGCGCCAGCTGCGGTATCTTTAGCTATTTTAGCCTTAGGATTAATTTGAGGACTACAAATATCAATAGTGGTTTCAATAGCAGTGTTAACTAGTTCTAAGGCCATTACTAAACTAAATAAAATGATACATATAATCCATTCACTTAATTTAATATTAAAAATAAAACCAAATATTATAACTAAACACATAATACTAAAATGAATAAACATATTACGTTCTTCTTTTAGGCAGCTTAATATACCACAAAAAGCATGATAAAAACTTTTGTAAAGAGGAGCTTTATTATCTTTTTTAAAGAGATTACGCATTAATAAATCCTCGCTTTCTAATATTAAGTATACAGGATTTAATGATGCTTTACAAGTGTGATACTTTTGGAGATTAAATAATAAAGATAATCCTAAATATATACTCTTTGTAGTATAATATTTAGTAAAGAAGGTATGATAATGTTAGAATTAAAAAAAATAAAAAAAGTATATATAGCTACAGAAGAAGTTCAAGCTTTAAAAAATGTCAGTTTAAAATTTAGAGATAGTGAATTTGTTAGTATTTTGGGTCAAAGTGGTTGTGGAAAAACAACGTTGCTTAATATCATCGGGGGATTAGATAATTATACTAGTGGAGATTTAATGATAAATGGCAAATCAACTAAGTCTTTCAATGATCGTGATTGGGATACATATCGTAATCACAGTGTTGGTTTTGTATTTCAAAGTTATAATTTGATTATGCACCAAAATGTTTTAGCCAATGTAGAACTTGCTTTAACATTATCAGGGGTTGGAAAAAAAGAACGTCTAAAAAAAGCTAAAGAAGTATTAAAAAAAGTGGGACTTAAAGATCAAATGTATAAAAAGCCCAATCAATTATCAGGTGGTCAGATGCAACGAGTTGCTATAGCTAGAGCCTTAATTAATGATCCGGACGTGCTACTTGCTGATGAACCAACGGGGGCACTTGATTCTAAAACAAGTATTCAAATAATGGAGTTATTAAAAGAGGTAGCTAAGGATAAATTGGTAATTATGGTAACACATAATCCGGCTTTGGCAGAAGAATATTCTACGAGAATAATTAAGTTATTAGATGGAAAGATTGTGGATGATTCTAATCCTTATGAAAAAATAGAGGAAAGTTCCAAAATAAAGTCTAAGAGTAAAAAAACTTCGATGAGTTTTAAAACGGCTTTAACTTTGAGTATGAATAATTTATTAACTAAAAAAGGCAGGACAATTTTAACAGCTTTTGCAGGATCCATCGGGATAATTGGTATTGCATTAATATTATCGTTATCAAATGGTATTCAAAAGTATATTGATAAGGTTGAAGAAGAAACTTTATCATCTTATCCGATTAGTATTCAAAAAGAGTCTATTGATATGTCTTCGATGATATTTAGCTTGGCTGAAAATCACAAAACAAATAATTATAATGATGATAAAATACATTCTGTAAATATTATGGGAGATATGTTTGAGACAATGAGTAGTCAAGTTAAAATTAATGATTTAGCTTCTTTTAAAGATTATTTAGAAAATCATGAGTCATTAAAAAAATATACTTCTGCAATAGATTTTGATTATGATGTGCAACTGAATTTATATAAAAATGATTTAGAAAATGTTCAAAGAGTAAATCCTACTACGGTATTAGATGCTATAGGGATGGGAACATCGGGAATGTCTAGTGCTTATAGTTCGATGATGCAAAACTATGATGTATTTTATGAGCTTTTAGATAATGAAAAATTACTCAAACAACAATATGATTTAGTAGATGGGTCATGGCCACAAAATTATAATGAAGTTGTATTGCAAGTTGATAAAAATAACCAAATATCAGATTATACTTTATACAGTTTAGGCATTTTAAGTCAGGATGATTTAAAAGAACAATTTGATAATATGACAGCTGGTAAGGAAGTTTCTTTTTCGGAAAATGCTTATGAAACTACTGATTTAATTGGTTTAAGTTTTAAACTTTTGTTAAATACTGATTATTATCAAAAACAAAATGGTATTTGGTTTTCAAAGGAAGATGATGAAAATTATATTAAAGAAGTTTTAAAAAATGCCGAAGAAATAAAAATAGTGGGAATCATTAGACCTAATGAAGAGGCTGTTGTAGGAACTACTTCAGCAGGAATGGTTGGTTATACCAAAGAATTAAAGACGCATTTAATTAATAGAATAAATGAGTCTCAAATAGTTAAAGAACAAAAAGAAAATTCGAATATAAATGTTTTAACTGGTAAAAATTTTAATGAAGATATTTCGTTAGATGTTAGTAATTATGCTAGTTTAAGAGGATTATCTGAGCAAGAAATAGCATCTTTAATTGCTAGTGTATCGCAAAGTAAAAATATGACTTATGAACAGGTTTTAAATAAACTAGGAGCGGCGGATTTAAGTAATCCGGATACGATTAATATTTATCCAAAGGATTTTGAAGCTAAAGAGCAAATTGAAAAAATAATAAATGATTATAATAAGGATAAAAATGAACAAGAAAAGATAACTTATACCGATATTGTAGGTTTAATGATGAGCTCAGTGTCGACAATTGTTGATGTTATAAGTACTGTATTAATTGCGTTTGTGGCAATTAGTTTGGTGGTATCATCTATTATGATTGCTATTATCACTTATATTTCAGTTATTGAAAGGACAAAAGAAATTGGAATATTAAGAGCTATTGGGGCAAGTAAAAAAGATATTTCAAGGGTATTTAATGCGGAGACTTTAATAGAGGGTTTAGTAGCTGGTATTTTGGGTATTGTAGTTACAATTTTAATAAATATTCCAGCTAATATTATTATTAAAAATATGGTTAATATATCTGGCCTTTCTAAATTACCAATTGGTGGTGCTATAATATTAATAGTTATTAGTGTTTTATTAACTGTTATAGCAGGTTTAATTCCATCACGTATTGCAAGTAAAAAGGATCCAGTCGTCGCTTTGAGAAGTGAATAAATTCAAAAATAGAATAAAATAATCGTCAGATGGCGATTATTTTTAAGTACCTATTTTTTTAAATTCTATCCATTTTTAAAACGATTAACATAAACGTATTGATAAACGTAACAGAAATGATATAATGGTATAGTCTATATATTAACTTAGGAGTAGGGTTTATGGAACATGTATTTTTTTGCGATAAAAAGGAAAAAGTTTTAGAAAAGTTTGTTAATTTGGAGCGTACTATGATTTTAAGGGCTGCCGATAGTCGCAAGATTCCTCATAGTAGAGTTTTTAAAGGCGAAAAAATATATTTTACGGAAAAAGATAGCCGGGAAGTAAGTTATGTTGCGACAATTAAAAATGTATATAATTATACTAAATTACCATTAACTCAAGTAAAAAGAGAACTTATTAAATATTACAAAGAGCTAAATTTGACATCCAAAGAAAAAGAAAAGGCTTTAAAAAAATGTCTTTGTTTAATTGAAGTAGAAAATATGAAAAAAATTGAAACTTTTAAAATAAAAAAACAGGCGCCTTTAATTGATTGGATAATTTTAGAAAATATTGATATTTTAAAGGAAAATGTATAGTTTTATGAGATAAGTGAATACTAAAAACGGTGATTTTATGCAAATTCTTGTTCGAAGTATTCTTGTTTTTGTAATGTTATTTATAGTTACTAAGTTTTTAGGGAAAAAGCAACTTCAGCATTTGACGATGTATGATTACGTGATTGGTATAACTATTGGAAGTATTGCCGCGGATGGAATTATTAGTGTTGATTTACCTGTAACAAATGCTTTGTTAGCATTAGTTATTTTTGGTGCTATTGGATATGGGATTTCTTATTTAACTTATAAAGATCATGATGTATTAGAGACTGTTGATGGGCAGCCAGTAATTTTATTTCAAGATGGAAAATTCATTAAAAATAATTTGGCTAAAACAAAGTTTAGTGTGGCTAAAGTATTAGAATATTGTCGTTTAAAAGGCTGTTTTGATTTAGCACAATTAGATTGTGCTATTTTATAACCGAGTGGAGGATTAAGTGTGTTGTTAAAGACAAATTATCAATCTTCTACCACAGGTGAATTTAAAAATACTAATTTGAAAAAGAGTTCTAAACAGACTCTTTGTTATGATTTAATTATTGATGGTAAAATTGATATATCCGAATTAAAAAGGGCGAAGAAAACGAAAACTTGGGTTAAGGAAATTTTAAAACAAAATAATAAAAAGTGTGAAAATGTTTTACTTTTAAGTGTTAATGGATATGATGAAGTTACTATATATTAATAGTAGCTTTTTGATTTATTTTCTTTATTATTTGCGTTATAATTATTTTTAGTTAGAGGGTGTTTAAGTGTGAATAAAACAATTCTTTTTTTAATTAATGGTTTTGGAATTGAGAAGAAGGATTCTTATAGTATATATGATGAAAATTTACTTCCGACATTAGATAATATGATGAAAACTAATATTTTTGGTTCTGTAGAGTCAAAAGCATATGATTATTCAACAGCTTATCAATTGTTTAGTACGGGATCTATTAATACTAGCAATATTACCTATCTAAATGATTTGATTTCGGAAAATAAGTTATTTGAACATGAAAAAATTAAAGATTTTAATACTAAACTTTTAACTTCTTCTAGTAAGATTCATATTTTTTTGAAGTTAGAAAGCTATGAAGTAATAGAACAATTAAATAATTTTATTAGAATTATGAAAGTTGATACCAGTAGAATTCATGTGCATTTTATTTTGAATCAAAAGAGTTTAAGTGAATATAAAACGATTGTTAAAAATATAAATAACTTTACTTATACCAATTTTAAAATATCAAATATCGGGATGATTTTGGGAGAAAGTTGTTTAACAGATAAGAGTAAAGTCGAAGATTTAAGGATTTTTGAACGCGTAATGCGTAATAGTAAAAGTGGCGAAGCGTGGGTGCAATATGTAAAAAAATTTACAATTTTGGAATCAGCGGGAATTATGCCAGCAGATATTACACCATTTTGTGTTAATGATGAATTTAGTATGGCTAATGAAGATATTGTGTTCTTTTTTAACTTTGCCAAGGATGATTATCAGAAGTTAGTTGAAGGAATTGTTAGTCCGAGAATAGCTTATAATACCTTAGATAGTAGTACTTTTGCTTTTTATTCGTTATTTCCTTTAGTTGGGTCCTTGCAAGTGCAAGCGCTTTTGGATACTGTTCAAGCTAAAGAATATATGGCTGATTATTTAGAAAAAACTAATATTAATGCATTAATTGTTGATGAGCAAAAACATTTAAACTTGATTAATTTTATGGCTAATGGATTAAAAAATGTAGTATCTCCGCGAGTAAAATTTTTATTAAGTGATAACATTTTAACTAGTAAAGAAAATATATCAGCATTAATTAATAATTCGGCTTATGAATTAATTATTATTAATACTTCTATTGATGAATTGGGTAGTATTAGTGATATTAAAGCGAAACTCCATGAAATAGATAGTCAATTAGCTTTAATTAAAGAGTTATGCGCAGGTAAGGCGACTTTACTAGTATCATCACTTTTTGGCATTAATAAAGAAGTAGTAACTTCAACTGTCGGTTCAGCCAAAGAGTTAGTAAATTTTTACGGATCTGTACCATTCTTAATAGTTGATGAACGTTATAAAAAGGAAGATTATTCAATTGCTTTTGGCAATACAACGGGAGTTTTAGGCACTGCTTTAAAATGTGTAAATAAGGATTCAAAGTATCCAAGTTTACTAAAGGGAAAAAGTAATTTGATGAAAATGTTTGTAAAAAGAAAATAGCTATTTTAAAGTATAAGAAATTGTTCTAAGTAATTCCTCACGCATTTTATCATAATTTAATCCTTCATGTTTGTAAAAAACTATTTCTTGGCTAAAATCAGAAATTAACTTCATAATTAAATATACTTTTTCGGTCATGTTGGTAAAATGGATTTGATTTTCCTGAAGTAAAGATACAATCACAAGAGCGTTTTTAAGCTCTTGTTTTTTTAAAATAAGAGCAATGTCGTGGTCTAAATGAGCCATCGCCGTTATTTGTTCGTGTGCATCTTTAGTTAAGGAACGATTTTTAATATATTCATTAATTATTTTATTAAATAAATCTGTTAAATCAGCGATAGTAAAGGAACGATTTTTAAAAATATTAATAATTGGAAACATGATATGTTCAGAATAAATATTAATTCCTGCTACGAATATTTCTTTTTTATCATTAAAATATTGGTATATTATACCTGTAGATACTCCAGCTTTTTTAGCAATATCGGTAGTAGTTGTATTATGATATCCTTTAGTACACATTAAACGAAAACCATATTTGATTATTTTATTTTTCTTTTCCACAGATCTTTTTTGTGTTGGTATTCTTGTTTGGGGCATATTAATCACCTGTTTAAATTATAACTTAAATTGATAATAATAGCAATAATGTGATAAAAATATCATATATTTTTGGCGGAATATTAGGGAAATTACGTATAACGACAAAGATGAAACAAAATTCATATTCATAATTTGTAAGTATAAAAAATTATAATTTACATTAATTTGTCAACAATATAATTTAGAGTGAAATAATTGGATTACTTTAAGGTATAATTAATAGTAAGGATAAGAGGGTTAATTATGAATTATTATAGACAAGAAATAGGTGAAGTTTTAAAAAATATTGAAAGCACAAATGAAGGACTTACCAATAAGGAAGCCGCTATTCGTTTAGAAAAAGATGGCCCTAATATGTTACCCACAACTAAACGTAAAAGTATTTTAAAAATTATTTTTGAAGAGCTTACCGATCCGATTGTATTGCTTTTAATTGTAGCAATAATAGCTTCTTTTATTGTTAATGAACCTGTTGATGCTATAGCAATTATATTTATTGTTTTAATCGATTTAGTGATGGGAACTTATCAAGAGAATAAAGCTAATAAAACTGCTGATTCTTTAGCTAAAATGGTAGAAGTAAAAGTAAATGTTTTACGAGATAATAAACAAGTAGAAATTGATGCTAAAGATGTGGTAGTTGGGGATGTAATGCTTTTAGAGTCTGGAGATAAAGTAAGTGCTGATGGTCGAATTTTAGAATGTCATAATTTGATGGTGGATGAAGCTGTTTTAACTGGCGAAAGCTTGCAAGTAGAAAAAAATAGTGCAGTTATTGCTAAAGATAATGTGGCGTTAGCTGATCAGATTAATATGGTGTTTAGTGGTACTACGATAGTTAAAGGTCGTGCTAAAGTGGTTGTTATAGCAACAGCATTAAATACACAAATAGGTACAATTGCTAAAAGTATTCATGAGACTAAAGAAGAAAAGTCGCCTTTGACTTTACGCGTAGAGAAATTTTCAAAACAGATTAGTTTATTAATTTTAGTAGTAGCAGCTATTATTGCTATATTACTAATTAGTAAAGGTGTTAGTTATCATGAAGTCTTTTTATCAGTAATTGCTTTAGCTGTTAGTGCTATGCCAGAGGGTTTACCACTTGCTTTAACTATGGCTTTAACGATTGCGTCTAATAAAATGGCTAAAAACAATGTAATTGCTAAGAAGTTACATTCAGTTGAATCATTAGGTAGTTGTACAGTAATTGCTAGTGATAAGACAGGAACCCTAACAGTAAATGAGCAAACAGCTAAAAAAATCGTATTTCCGGATAATGAAATTGTGGAAGTAACAGGGACTGGTTATGAAGTAGCAGGAGAAATAAAAGTAAAAAATAATAATAAGGTATTGGAACTTGGTCTACTTGGGGCTATTAATAATGAAGCCCAAGAAGATAATAATAATTTTACAGGAGATTCTATCGATATAGCTTTTTTAGTTTTAGGAAAAAAATTAAATGTAAAATTAGATAATATTAATATTTTAGAAACTATTCCTTATGAATCCGAAAATAAATATTCAGCAGTATTTTATGAACAAGAAGATAAGGTTTATTGTACTGTAAAAGGATCCTTAGAAACGGTCTTAAGCTTTTGTGATAATTATGATTTAAAGACCTTAAAAAAACAAAATGAAAATTTGGCATCTTCGGGTTATCGAGTTATTGCCTTGGCTAGTGGAGAAATTGCTAAAAAAAATAAGTATGGACCTCAAGATATTAAATCTTTAGATTATAAAGGAATGGTTGGATTTATTGATCCAATAAGAAAAGAAGCAATTAAATCTATTAAAGAATGTAAATCAGCAGGTATAAAAGTATTAATGATTACCGGAGATCATCCACTAACAGCTTTTAGTATAGCTAAAGATCTTGATTTAACAGCAAATTTTTCGGAGGTAACTACTGGAGATGAGGTAAGTAAATATTTACAAAAATCTTCAGAAGAATTTGATGAATTTGTAAAAAATAAAAGAGTTTTTTCACGTGTTACTCCTATTCAAAAATTAGAAATTGTCAATTCTTTAAAAAGACAAGGAGAGTTTGTTGCTGTTACAGGTGACGGGGTAAATGATGCTCCAGCTTTAAAAACAGCTAATATTGGTATTTCAATGGGAAGCGGTACAGATATCGCGCGAGAAACATCAAAAATGATATTACTTGATGACAATTTTAAATCTATTGTAGCTGGTATTAAGGAAGGAAGAATAGCTTATAGTAATATTCGAAAAATTATTTATTTCTTAATTTCTTGTGGTTTAGCTGAGGTATTGTTCTTTTGTTTATCCATTGCTTTTGATTTGCCGATGCCTTTGATAGCTATTCAGTTATTATGGTTAAATGTAGTAACAGATGGAATTCAAGATTTTGCCTTATCTTTTGAACGTGGTAGTGATGATATTATGAATCAAAAACCTCGAAGTCCTCAAGAAGCTTTGTTTGATAAATCTTTGATGCAGGAAATAATAGTGGCTGGTTTAACGATCGGATTAGTAGTCTTTGCTGTTTGGGTATATTTAATAAAATTTTTAAATATGGATGTTTATGTAGCTCGCGGCTATATTATGGCTTTGATGGTATTTATTCAAAATATTCATGTCTTTAATTGTCGAAGTGAGCAAAATTTAGCATTCAAAGTACCTTTGAAAAGTAATAAATTAATTGTGTATGGTGTTTTAGTTTCTGTTTTATTACAAGTTATAGTAATGGAAAGTGATGTTTTAAGTAAATTTTTACATACATCTTCTATTAATCCTTGGCACTTAATTTTACTCGTTGGTATTGCCTTAATAGTTTTATTAATCATGGAAGTTTACAAAGATATTAGAAAAAGAGTGAAAAGTGAGTCAATTTAAAGTTGACTTTTTTTAATGAAAAAATTCTTGGCTTAGTTGTTATTGATAATTATAATATTGCCGTGTTATATTTTTGTTGTAGGAGAATGTTATGGAGAAAATAAAAAAAGTTAACAATTTAATTTGTAGTGGAAGAATCTTCATTAGCCCAGATCAAAGTAGAAGAGTATGTTATACGATAAATCAGTATGAAGCAGATCAAACTAATATTTTTGTTAGTTTGCCTAGATATTCTCGACCTGAAAGATCTGATATAATAGTTCAAGAGGCTGAAGAGTTTGTAAATGGATATAAAGTTGTTCAAACTGCAAATGGGGAATATGCTTATGTAAGGGAAAATGACAATATTTTATTACCTTATAGATATGATATTGCTTATAATTTTAATGAGTTTGGTTTTGCCATTGTTGGTAAAGAAGGAAGTGTTTCTTGGATTGATAAAGACTTTAAATTTCTTAACTTGAAAGGTGAAATGGTGGAAGAAAGCTCTTTATATAGTTGGTATTGGAATGCTTGGCAAAAGGAAAGTTCTTTTAGTAAGGGGAGTATACCTCTATCTTTAGTTTATGATGGAAGACATCATTATGGAAAGTCCGCTTATTTTGGAATAGATGGAAAAATGAAAGAGTTTTATCATTATGGTTGTAATAAAGATGCATATGCTACCAGCTTTTTTCAAGATGGAACAATTTTTGATGAAAGAGGATATGCACAAGCGGATCAGTATGTGCTATTAGCTAGTGGATATTTAGTTTCATATGAAGATTTATTTAAAATATGTGCCGAAAATGGTTTTTTAGATTTTATTAGTGAGGAAGCTGATAAGAAGTTTGGTGAAAAAATAAAGATGCTTAAAAAAGAATTGTAGTATTGTTAAAGTAAAAATATACAAAAAAAGTATATTTTTTTGATATACTCCTTTTTTAATTTTAAAAATTATATCTCATTTTAGTTAATAAAATAAAAATTATTAAAATCATATTTATAAACACGATAAACCATGTATTTATTCATTTTAGTTTTAAATTGTCTAATTAAGATATTATTACTATCATATTCGCCAAAAATACCTTTAGTTCCCGAATCAATTATAATGTTGTTATCTTTTATTTGGACACTACTAACAATTCCTGAGTATGGTACTTCAATACTATTCACAAGGTCGAAAGTTTTATTTTTTTCATCAACTAAATAAACATATAATAAGAGTTACTTCCTTCATAAGGACTTTTAGTGTTAGGAATGCCGATTTGCTTATAATCAATATTTGGTTGAGAATTAGATTTTCCATAATTGTTATCATATAAAATTAAATAATATTGATAATCGTTTATTTTTTCTTTTAATCTTACACTATGTTGGCCGGCTTGAACTTTAAAATTACTTTTTTGATCATATACATAATTTGCAAACTCGGTGTTTTCCCAAATAGATTTATCAGCTAAAATATATTTAATTTCGGGATTTGTTTCTAAATTATTAATTTTTATAATCGAACTAGTTTCACGACTGCTTAATATTACATCTTTATCTATGTATTCAATAGAATTTAAATGTAACCAATCTAGACCATCTTCGCCTTCATCACGAGCACTTTTGGTATCCAAGGTACATGTATCGACATAGCTTTGAAACATATCTTCAAAATCAATAACTTCCGTTATTTTTTTGCTTTCTATATCGATTTTGATTATACAATCTTCTTCAGTATCTTTTTTTGTATTATTAGCAAGTATTAATAAATCGCCATCTTGATTAAAAGTATAATCATGATGTAATTGATAATAACCAGTATCGAAAATATCCGTAATTTCACCTAAGTTGTTCATTTGAGCAATTTGAGTTTGCGAGATAGAAAAATAAGTTTTATCGTCTTGAAATAATAAGGCATGGGCTCGATAGCCGATAATTGGAATTTGACTTCTTAAATAGCCATTGTTATCATACATAAAAACATAATCTTGGTCATCAGAATCGTTACCTAAAATAGTATAAAGGCCATTAGATAACTCTTCTTTAGATTCTCCTTCTGTTATTTCTAGTTTTATTTCAGAGGCGGCTTTTATATTACTTAAATTAATTGTAAAAGAGTAAGTATCAATGATTTCGTTACTTTTATTCTTTAGAGTTAAGTTAATAGTATTTTCAGTTTCTAATATTAAACCTATTAGTTGATAAGCATGAGTGGTGGTTAAATTATTTTGGCCATCATTTTTTAATATTTTTTGAAAAGGTGTAGTATTACTTGTTTGGACGGAGTATTCTAAATAACTTGCTTCTTTAGTAGCAAAATAAATATTTAAAGATGCTTCATTACTACCGTATAAATTATAAACAATTAAAGGATTTTTAAAATCATCCGAAGTATCTAAATTTGCTAATTTTTCGTTAATGATGTTTTGATATTTTAGATCGTAGATATTAATATCTGGATCTTTGCTGACACTATAAATGTTTTCTCCTAGCGATTTGTCTAATACGATATTCGTATTTTTAGCAATCCATTCCGGATTTTCTATATTGTTGTTATGAATGTTTCTTATGATTTTAGGTATAAATGTAATTATAATAAAAAGTGCTACAGCTATAATAAGGGCAACTGTAAGTAGCTTAATTATTTTGGGCATAGATCCTCCTTAAGAATATTTTAATAAAGAAATGTGAAGATTTAATGAATAAAGTAATAGTTAAATAAAAAAATTAGGAAATAATATAAGTGAGGATTGAATTTAGAAAATTAAGATAATATAATTGGTAAAAGAAGTTGGTGATTTATGGCTAATATTCTTAAATATATTGAAGAGTATAAAAATACATCTTTTAAAACGGTTAAATTTAACGAAGTAGATAATATTATATTATCTTGTTTATCTTATATTGATTTTGCGGGGATAGTTTCACATAAAAGAAAATATATATCTTTAAAAGATGCGGCAGGAGAATTTTTTGAGAAAAACACATTAAAGGAATACTGTAAACAAGGGATTATTTTTAAACAATGTTACAAGATGTTAGAAAAGATGCAAAATACCAAGAGATATGGGAATTTGTTGTTATATAACTATATTTATGTGGGTAATGAACAACAACAATTTAGTGCATTATGTATAAGAATAAAAAGAGATTTAGTATTTATTTCTTTTGAAGGTACTGATCATTTGATTGTGGGATGGAAAGAAAATTTTGCTCTTTGCTATAAATTTCCAATTTATACTCAAGTTAGTGCAATTAATTATTTAAATAAAGCTGTTAGTATATTTGATAAGAATATTATAATTGGAGGACATTCTAAAGGTGGAAATTTAGCTATGGTGGCCGCGATGTATGCTAAAAAAAGAGTTAATAAAAAAATAAGTTTGATTTATAATAATGATGGGCCGGGATTAAGAAAGAAAGAAATAGAATCAGAAGAATATAAAAATATTGAAAAACGTTTAGTACATATTATTCCTAATTACAGCGTTGTTGGATTATTACTTCGTCATAATGAAAATTTTAAAGTAATTAAATCAAATCGTATGGATATCATGGCTCATTCTCCCTTTACGTGGCAAGTGCATCAAAATGAATTTAAGCAAGCTAAATTATCTAAAATTAGTCAAAGATTAGATAAAAGTATTATTTTGTGGTTAGAAGAACATGATGATGAATCTAGACAGATGCTTATTGATCCGATATTTGAAGTCATTAAAAAAGCGGGAATTGTTAATGTTTATGATGTTAAAAGTTTGAAGAAGTTTATTGATTTATTTAAAAGTTTTAAAGGTTTAGATAAATCGACAAAAGAGTTATTTGCTAATTGCTTGCTTTTTAATGTTAAATATTGTATAAGGCCGAAAGTAAAGAAGGATAAAATTGAAACTTAGTCTTGCATCAAAAATAAAAAAAGTGTTCTAATTGAGTAAAGAAAGGTGATGAGGATGGAAAAAGCTAAAGTATTATTTACAAAGAAAATTACTGATGAAAGTATTGTTAAGATTTATGAACAATTAAATAAAGATTTAAAAGGTAAAGTTGCCTTGAAATTACATTCTGGTGAAGAAGGTAATCAAAATTATTTGCGTCCAGAGTTGGTTAAAAAAATTGTAGAAAAAGTTTCTGGTGTAGTAGTTGAGTGTAATACAGCGTATGAGGGAGC
>CALVQP010000009.1 GCA_944358225.1 uncultured Bacilli bacterium | reverse complement strand
ATTATACTATAAATAGCTAAGCATCGCAATAAAAGAGTATAACATTGTATTTTCAGGATAAGATAGTAATGGTGATGAAAATGAAAGAAAATATAGAGTTTTTAAATTATATTTATCAAAACGCACAGATGGGAGTTGTAGGAATTGATGACATAATAAATAAAATAACTGATGAAGATTTTGAAAATGTAATTAAGGAACAAAAAGATGATTATGAAACCATTTGTAAAGAGACAAGTGCTATTTTTAAAAAATATGGTAAAGAAGAAAAAGAACTGCCTATGATGGCTAAGGTTGGTTCTTACATAATGAGTGAAATGAAGACTTTGACAGATTCTTCAACAAATATGTTAGCTAAGATGATGATAGAGGGATCAAATAAGGGGATTATAGAAATTACAGAACAATTAAATAATTATAGTGGAGATGACGAAGAAATTAGAACTTTAGCTAATAAACTTTTAAAAATTGAACAAAAAAATTTAGATAATCTGAAGAAGTTTTTATAACATGGATTTGTCCGTGTTTTTTTCTGCTACATTATTGCAAAAAAGTCATAATTTTTATATAATTGAAAAAGTAGAAAGGGTGTAGATGATGAAAGTTTTATGTGTGGGACACATAGCTTATGATATAGCTTTATCTTTGGAAGATTATCCTTTAGAAAATACGCGAAATAAGGTAGTGGCAGTTAATGAATCAGGAGGGGGGTGCAGTGCTACTGCTGCCTGTTTGCTAGGAAAATGGGGAGAGCAAAGCTATATTTGTGGTGTTGTCGGATATGATGCTTATAGTGATAAAATAAAGAAAGAATTTAATGAGTTTAAAGTTAAAACAGATTATTTAGAAACTAATTATGAAACCAAAACAGCTTTGACATATATTTTGCTTAACAAAAAAAGAGCAACTAGGACAATTTTATCTCAAGAAAGTAAATTGCCCCCACTAAAGAAAACTGATTATAATATAGCGGCTGATATGATTATGTTAGATGGGCATGAATACGAGGCTTCTTTAAATATTTTAAAAAATATGCCTAATGCCTTATCAATGATTGATGCAGGACGAGTGAATAAACATGTACTGGATTTGTGTACTAAAGTAAACTTTATTGTATGTTCTAAAGAATTTGCGGAGGAAGTTTCAGGAATAAAGTATACAGATAATGCATCTTTAAGTAAAATATATTTAAATTTAAAATCGAGATTTGCTAAACAAGAAATAGTTATTACTTTAGAGGATAAAGGAGCCATTTATTCATTTGAAAATCAAATTAAATTATTACCTGCTTTAAAAGTAACGGTTGCTGATTCAACTGGGGCAGGGGATATATTCCATGGAGCTTTTTGTTATCAATATCTAAAAACTCGTAATATAGAAAATGCTGTTAAGTTTGCCAATATAGCAGCTGGACTTTCTTTAAGTAAAGTGGGGACTAAAAATTCTATTCCACAGTTAAGCGAAGTAGAAAAATATTATGCTCAGGTTTAATGATGATTTATTTACGGCCATGTATCCTACTTTAGATTTGCATGGTGAGACACGATTTACAATGATTCATCCTTTAGAGGTGTTTATTAATGATAATATTAGATTGCAAAAAGAATATATTGTAATAGTACATGGTCGCAGTGGCGGAGTATTAAAGGAAGAGGTGCACAAATATTTAAAAAAGGATCGTCGGGTAGTAAACTTTTATGTAGGATTTTACAATCCGGGGTGTACAGTGGTGAAATTAAAACTTGACAATTATAAAAAATAGTTGTAGAATAATATCACATAAAACATTCAGGGTAGACAAAAGTTGACAAATCTTCTTAGATGTGTTATAATATAGACATCTAAAGAGGATATAGGGGGTTATAATATGAAAGGTTTTGTTTTAGATTATATCGATGAGAATGAATTTAGTAAGTTAGAAAGATCTTTAAAGAAGTATAATATGCTTGCTTATAAGGAATTAAACTTCAATTGTTATCCAGCTTTGAGAAGTGGTGAATTTTTGGGAGAGCTTATTTCTCAAAATAAGAAAAACGGAACACAAACTTACGAATTGAAACTTAAAAGTGATAAAAAGTTTAGTCAGGTACATGGAGAAGTTAAATTAATATATACTGTTTATTTAAAAGAAAATACAGTTATGTTAAAAGAAATTACACCAAAGAAAATTTTGCTAGAAGGTCATAAGTCCGAGCTTGGAACATATAAAGGAATTATGATCTCTAAAGAGAATGCTTCTAAAGATATGTTTAAAATAGATTTGTTAAATATGTTACAAAATAAATAATATACAGATGTAAGATTAGGTAATCATAGGGTAAGATGATTATCTAATCTTCTTTTTAGATGGCTTTTGATAGAAATGGGTTGTCAAAGTTTTTTTTTTTTTATTTTATTAAAAAGTCCTGGACCTCTAGCTCAGTTGGTTAGAGCATCCGGCTCATAACCGGGCGGTCATAGGTTCGAGTCCTATGAGGTCCACCATGTAATTGCAGGTATGGCGGAACTGGCAGACGCGCTAGACTTAGGATCTAGTGGATTTATCCGTGGGGGTTCAAGTCCCTTTACCTGCACCATCTGAATATTAAAAGACTCTGGCAGTCTTTTTTTTCTTACCTATGACCGTCCTTTCTTTAATCTTAATAATAAAAAATTACTTATATAATATTTTAAAATGCATTTATTACACTTTAGATATAATAAGAAAAAAATTAATTTTAAATATTTAAACAGTGTGGTATAGTATTGACATAAGAAGGATTTGGTAAGTATGAATAAAGCTTGTGAACACTTTGCTTTTCGTGAGTTTGACTTTTTAAGACTATTATCAGCAGTACTCGTTTTAAAAAGTCAAAAGTCCATAATTGTTAATCAGGAATTAGAAAAAAAGTTATATAAATATTATAAAATGCCAGATTTTAAAATTTTATTTCAAGATATATGTCTAAAAGAAGGTTATATAGATAATAAAAATAGTTATATTGATTTAACAGTAGCGTTTCAAAAGG
This sequence comes from uncultured Bacilli bacterium, assembly GCA_944358225.1. Lineage (GTDB taxonomy): Bacteria > Bacillota_I > Bacilli_A > RF39 > UBA660 > HGM10766. The sequence continues at coordinate 18,331 of CALVQP010000009.1, read as the reverse complement.
CTTATGCTTGCGGTTTGTTAGTTTTATTAAATGATCTATCCGGGCTCAGGTCCATTATTCGTTTGACGCCTGATGAGGTCCTAATGCTAGCAAGTGAATATGATGATGAGTATATTGTTTTAATGAGTTTATTGGTTGTTAAATTATTTGCTGAAGAACCAAAAAAAGATAGAAGTTTTCGTAAAATCATGATTGGTAGTGGTGAACATGCATTATTTGTATTTAAAGATGCTAATCACTCAAGCAATTTAGGAAATGATATTAATTCACGAATAGATAATATTTTAGAATCTAATTTTAAAAAGAAGAGAATACTTGGTTTATTTAAAATAAGGAGTAACAACTAAAATGAAAAAAGTAGCAATTTTAAATGATATACATGGTAATTATTTATTATTAAAAAAGCTTTGAATAGTTTAGAAAATGAAAAGGTAGATGACTATATTTTTTGTGGTGATATGATAACAGATGGTTTTGAGAACAATGAAGTTTTAGATTTAATAAAAAATAAAACAAATAATGTAGTGGCTGGAAATAGAGAAGTTTCTCTAGTAAATTATGATGGGAGTTCTTGGATTAATTTGAGACAATGGCAACCAATGTTGTACGTGCATAATAATTTATCAAAAGAAAATAAAAAATTTATTTCCTCTCTTCCCATATTTAAAATAATAAAAATAGAAAATAAAACAATATGCATATCTCATGGAAGTCCTTATAAAGATAGAGATTTAGTATATAGCAATAGTTGCGAACTATTTAATAAATTAATTGAAGATTTTGGCTGTGATATTTATTTATTTGCTCATACTCATAGACCTTTTTATATACAATATAGGGGTAAATATTTTATTAATTGTGGAGCTGTAAGTTTGTTAGCTACGGGTCAACTGTTATCTACCTATGGAATATTAACAATCGATCACGAAAAAATTAATTATGATTATATAGAGCAAAGTTACAGTTTTGAAGAATTAAAAACATATTTTTTAAAAAGCGATTATTATAGATCATGTGGACAATGGTCTAACCTCTTAATATATATGTTGCGAGATGGCTTTAATTATAATTGTGATTTTATTGCTTATCTTAATGAATACAGTAAAGGAAACAATCAAGTAAATAATGAAATATGGAATGAGAAGTTCAAAGAATATATGAAAATTAAAAAATTAAAAATATTATGAAGTATTAGTGGTTAATAAAAAATTAGATTGCTTAGTTGAAAAATTATGATAAGATGGTTTTAGTAATTAAATATTTAATTGTATTTAAATAACTATTAACAGAAAAAGGAGATATAAAATATGAATAATTCTCGTAAAATAGCTTTATTAAAAATAATAAAAGAATATATAAAAACAACGGGTAATATTTCTAATTTAAAAAAAGAAAAAGACAATAAAAAACGCTCGCGAAATAAACATGAATTTTTAACTATGGAAGAAAAAAAACAAATAGCTTTAAAAGAAGGTTATATGCCTCTTTGTGTTGCTAAGAGGCATTCGAAAGGTCAATATTTGGTAAAACACTATTCCACACATATAAATAAAAAAATGCATCTTTAATAATTTGGTTTTGGGACGCAATAAGAGTATTTATGAATATTAGAGATTTATCATTTTCTTTTGGTCTGCAAGAAATTTTTGATCATGTGAATTTGCAAATTCAAGATGGGCAAAAAGTGGGAATAGTTGGTAGTAACGGAGCTGGAAAATCGACTTTTTTGAAGCTAATATTAAAACGATTGGAACCAGATCGGGGGAAAATAATTTTACCAGCAGCTACTAGAATAGGATTTTTACCGCAAACGATTAGTTATGAAATTCCTTCTATGGATATTACGGTGTTAGATTTTTTATTAGAAGGTCGACCAATAAAAAAATTAGAAAAGAAGTTAAACGAGGCTTATTTAAAAGTAGCTCAAGAGACAGATCAAAAGAAGCTAGAGCATATTTTAAAAAATATTAGCAAATTACAAGCGCAGCTAGATTATTATGATGTTTACAATGCGGAAGGTATTCTTTTAAAACTAATTAGTGGTATGAATATTGATACTGATTTATTAGATTTGAAGTTAAGTGAGTTATCAGGGGGACAAAAAAGTAAAGTGGCTTTTGCGAGATTGCTATATTCTAAATTTGAAATGCTATTGTTAGATGAACCAACTAATCACTTAGATTTAGATAGTAAAGATTTTGTTATTAATTATCTAAAAAATTATAAGGGAACTGTTTTAGTTATATCGCACGATATTTCCTTTTTAAACGCTGTGACTTCTCAAACTTTATATATAGATAAGCAAAAGCATAATATAGAGTTATATAATGGAAACTATCAAAAATATTTGAAAGTTCGCTTAGAACGGTTAAAAATGCAAGAAAGACTCTTGGAAAAACAAGAAAAAGAAGAGGAAAAATTAAAAAGAATTATTGCCAAATATATTCGAGGTAATGAGAAGAAGGCTAACATTGCCAAGGACAGGCAAAAGAAATTAGCAAGATTAGAACAACAAAAAGTAGTTTTGGATAAAAAAACGAGAATAATGAATTTTAAAATTGAATTAACGCATCCTGGGGCAATGGAGCCTCTAAGATGTGAAAATATTTCTTTTGGCTATGATAAAAAGCAATTGTTATATGAAAATTTATCTTTTGCTTTAAATCGTCAAGAAAAGTTTTTAATAGTGGGAGAAAACGGTGTAGGGAAGTCTACCTTATTAAAACTTATAATGGGTAAGTTACCTGTTTTAAAAGGTCAAATTACAGTTAATGATAAAACGACGATTGCTTATTATGCGCAGGAACATGAAGATTTACAAATGGATAAAACAATTTTAGAAAGCTTTAGTAATTTTGCTTTAACAGAAAGGCAATTGCGAGCATTTTTAGGTAATTTCTTATTCTCGAAAAATGATGTATATAAAAAAATTGCTTACTTATCACCTGGAGAAAGAAGTAGAGTATCTTTAGCTTTAATTGCTTTAAGTAAAGCTAACTTTTTAGTATTAGATGAGCCGACTAATCATTTAGATCCAGAAACGCAAGAAATGATTGCCCAAGTATTTGCAGAATATAAAGGTACAATTTTGTTGGTTTCCCACAATGTGGATTTTGTAGAAAAGTTAAAAGTGGAACGTATGTTACTTTTACCAAGTGGAAAAATATGTGATTATGATAAAAATATTATACTTTATTATCAAAAATTAAATTCTTTAAAAAAATAAAAAAATCGTTTATTTTGTTTTATGACGATTTAGAATATTTTCTTTATATTTTTTGGATAGTAATAAAACTTCTTTACCGTTTTTTAAAATGAAGCTACCTTTATTCCATTGGTAAAGTTCAACTTGATCATCGTTTACAATACAAGAACGATGGACTTGAACAAAACGTTTGTCTAGTTTAGCTAACATTTGACAGATAGTTAAATTGACACAAAACTTATTATGTGAGGCATAGATGTTTAATTTGCGGTCAGTAGCTTCAATATATAAAATGTCTTTAAGATAGATTTGCATATTTATTTGTCGATTTTCGTAAGTAAACATCGCTTTATCGTACTTTTGGGCAGATATTTCTTTAATAGCTAGGGTCAACCTAGATTCCATGTGATCAAACTTTTCAATAAAATCCATGACATTATAAATGGTACGGTACACTTTTTCAAAATAATTATCATGATTTGTTAAGAAAATAAGTTCACAATCCCAGTCATATTTTCTTATAATTTTACCGATATCAATACCTGTTGTATTTTTATCTTCTAAATCTACATCTAAAAGATATACCGTTCTAATTGATGTATCTTCGATAGCTTTTTGTAGTTCGTTACAGTATTTGGAAAAAAATAGAAATTTAGTTTCTACGTTATCATTTATGAGGGCTTTGATAACTATCTTTTTGATTTGCTGTTGCATTTGTTTAGAGTCATCGACAATTATAAATCTTATCACATTTAACACACCTTTTGTTTTTTACCTTCATTGATGATTATAACATATTTTTTTCTAATGGCAAAATGCTTTTAATTAAACTAAGTCAAAATTAAAGATTTTAGGTAAAATTTTTCTTCTTATTAGTTTTTTTACCAATATTTATATTGTGTAAAATGAAAAATATTTGTGGTTTTTGCTAAAAAGTTATTGCTTATCTGAAGATATATGGTATAATTTTATCTGTAGTGCTTTTGTCTCCTTAGCTCAGTTGGTAGAGCAACTGACTCTTAATCAGTGGGTCTAGGGTTCGAGTCCCTAAGGGGACACCATTTTGATGTTTTAAAATAAAAACACTTGCAATTATGTTAAATATAGTATAAAATGGAAAAGTACTTGACAAAGTGGGCTTGTAGCTCAGCTGGTTAGAGCGCACGCCTGATAAGCGTGAGGTCGGAGGTTCAAGTCCCCCCAGGCCCACCATTTTGTTTTGTGGCCAGTTGGTGAAGCGGTTAACACACATGCCTTTCACGCATGCATTCACGGGTTCAAATCCCGTACTGGTCACCAGTAGTGATTTTAAACTCCCTTAGTGGGAGTTTTTTTGTGGGCTGGGGCGAGAAGAAAATTTATTCTATAATTAATTGGTGGAATTTAAAGTATATGTTATAAGGCGAGTAGAGGGAGGAATATTATGCTATTTAAAGACGTTAATAATAAGAATAAAGAAGTATTTATTGAACCAATAGCAACTTTGGATTTAAATATATTAAAAGATGAATTTTTTCGTTGAATGTAGATAATCAAGAAAATACGCAATTTTGTATTAATGAATTTGGTGAGATTATTAGAGATTGTACAACTTTACCAACAGATAGTTTTCCAAAAAGCAACTGGAGGGCTAGTTGATGTGGCAAATATATCAAGAAAAAGATCAAGATAAATTTTGTTTTATAGTCCTTTTAGTAAAAAAAATAATAGAGGCATATAATTGGAATATGAAGGGTATTATATTAAATAAAATTCGCGAAACGCAGGTAGAGGATATTGTTTGGATTGTTTATCTTTTTATTATTGCTGCTAATTTATATTCTAACTATTTGCAAAGAGATTATATTAAAAATCATAATGTGCGCAGTAGAGATTTGTTTCGTAAAATAAATTTATATGTTTTAATTGTGGCTTTTATTATTTACCTTTATTTTGTTTATTTATCGTATGGTTCAGTTAAAAATTTAAAAAAGAATGCTTCTTCAAAAACCGTGTTTTTAACTAATTTAACATTAATCTCGGCAATTTTATTTTTAATAGCTGGAGCTTTAAATATTTTTATTCAAAATAATAGTGTTACTGATGATTCAATAGGTTTAATTTGACAAATAAAGAAATTATTATATAATAATCCAGTTATTAAAAGGAGTTTTCTAATGCTTATTGAAAACGTACAAGAGTTATTAAAAGAAGAGCTAGATAGGGCTTTTGTAGCTCACGAAACATTAAAGTATCTTTGGATTAAATATCCAGATATGTCTATACAAGATTTCTTAAAATTGCCGATGCAAGTTTTGGTCCGGGCTTTTGGGGCTTTAGGCTTTTTAGAACCGGAATATAATTTTTATTTGAATTTTACAAACTTTAAAAAGGTCATTATGATTTATCAAACATGCGCGTGTTGGAAATTGGTTGTGGAACATTTCCTATTTTAGCAGAAAATCTAGCTAAGGAAACAAAAAGGGAGGTATATGCTTTTGATCAGCAATTATCAAAAGAAGTCGTTAAAGATAATTTGATAACGTTTAAACAGATGTTAACTTCTACAGCTAATATTCCACAGGTAGATTTAATAGTAGGATTACATCCTTGTGAAGGAAGCTTAGTGGCCATTGATTTAGCTAAAAAGTTTAAAACTGATTTATGTATTGCTCCTTGCAGGTGTATTCATAATTGTGATTATTACGAAGATTTTTTATGGCAAAATGATTTAGATAATAATTCAACTAATTATAAAAAATTTTTATTTGATTATTCAGCATGGCGTTTAAATTCTAGCTTTCAAGAAGTAAAAATGACTAAAAAAGCTAAAAATCTAGAATATATATACTAAAAGAAAGTAATTGGCAATTGATTAGATTTTATGATATCATATTTTTAGCATAAAATATAATTTAGAAAAATTGGTAGTAAAGTAGGGTAGTAAATGAAAAATAAGTATCAAAGAATGAATAAAGAACAACAAGAAAAGATTCGAGCAGAATATAAAAGTACTTCTAAAGGACAAATGCAAATAAAAAGATTGAATAGATTATGTGTAACGGGGATAGTGGGAATTGTCTTGGGAATTGCTTTAATAATATATTCTCTTGTGATGCACGAAAAGTTTTATGAATTTATAACTCCGGTTATTCTGATTATTTTTTCAATTGTCTTTATTGTTAAAAGTTGGCAACTACGTATCGAGGCTTACAATGATTTAGCCTTAAGTAAGAAAAATATAAAAGTATAATTTTGGCAAATAAAAACCTAGCAAATTAGCTAGGATTATTTTTTTATGGCGGAGCAAGAGAGATTTGAACTCTCGCGCCAGTTACCTGACCTACACCCTTAGCAGGGGCGCCTCTTCAGCCTCTTGAGTATTGCTCCAGAACCAAGTGCGACAAGTAAATTTTATAATATTATTAAGCACTTGTCAACATTAGTATTTCTAAAATTAAGAATTATATACTATTTTCCAATTACAACAGTTCGTATGTTATCAATGTTTTCTTGCATTAAAGTATAATAATCTTCATTGCTTTTGCGTTTTTCTTCTTTTAATGTCCCCATAATATTCATCGGAATAGTTTGAGAATTATAATTGTTTACAAAAGATTTAATTATATCGTTTTGTTCTTGATCATCACGGGTTAAAATATATTTATATTCTCCATCTTTAAAGCTTTTTTGAATAGCAGCCAAAGAATTAGGGGTTAAATTTTCTTCGTCTTCTAAAGAAATAACTTCATAGCCATATTTTTCATAAAATTTAAAGATATTAGAATCAACTACTAAAGTAGGATTAGCTACATTAGCGGAAATAACTCTTAAATCGGCGTCCAATTGCGAAATATTTTCTTGTAATTTAGCATAATTAGTTTCAATAGTTTCACTAGCATACTTACTATCAAGGATTTCGATTAAGTTATTTTTAACTGTGGAACAAAGCATTAAAAAGTTACTAGGACTTAACCATAATTCTTCGACGTCTTGTTCCAAGGTTAAGCCATAAGAAACATCGATAATTTTAATATTGTTGTTATTATTGATAAGTTTACGAGCGAGATCTTTTTCGTCAGTTAAACCGTTATATATAAAAATACTTCCCTTACTATAATCATCTATTTGTTTAGCGGTTAATTTGTATTCTTTTGGATTACTACCATCTGGAAATACGCTAGTTGTAGTTATATTTTCTCCGTATAAAGTATTAGCTAGGTATTCTATGGGATAAACCGTGGTATAAATGTGTTCTTCAGGACTTTCTAAAACAGTTTTATCGCAGCTTGTGCCTAAAAATAAAATAGCTAAAATAGTTAATAGTTTAAATGTTTTTTTCACAATTTTCCTCCTTAAGTGGGACTGGATCATAACCATATTTCCCAAAAGGTCGACACCTTAATATTCTTTTGATTCCTAAAATACTTCCTTTAAATGCTCCATATTTTTCTAAGGCTTCAATAGTATATGAAGAACATCGGGGATAAAAACGGCAAGCACTATGAGTACTTAAAGGAGTGATTTGATATAACTTGATGAGTTTAATTAAAAAACGTTTCATTCTCATCACCTACTTAATTTTAACAAAAAAAGAAGATTTTGTAAATTAAAGCCAAGAAAAGTTAAAAGGAGTTTTTCTAAATTTTAAATAAAACTTTAAAAAAAGCCTTATTATTGCTATAATTGTAAAGGTGATTATAATGACTTTTTTAGATAAATATAATTTGGAGTTTAAAAATAAAGATTTAATAAATATAGCCTTAACGCATAGTTCTTATAGTAATGAACATGGTGGGGAAAACTATGAACGTTTGGAGTTTTTAGGAGATGCTGTTTTACAAATTATTATGAGTGAGTATCTTTATAAAAATACTTCTTTTTTAGAAGGTAAAATGAGTAAAATAAGAGCTAGTTATGTATGCGAACAGGCTTTAAGAGTTTATTCGGAAGATCTGGGGTTAATTCCTTATATTAAAGTAGGACATGGTCAACAAAAAGATATTAGTGATAACATTATTGCGGATATTTTTGAAAGTACTTTAGGAGCAATTTATTTAGAATTTGGTTTAGCAAAAGTTAAAGAAATTGTTTATGATATTTGTATTCCTTATATTAAAAGTGGACATGTTTTTTTAGGAGACTATAAATCGTTATTACAAGAGTATACTCAAACTTTTAAAAATACTTTGGATTATGAAATAGTAAAAGAAAGTGGTCCGGCGCATAATAAGTCATTTGAAGTTGTAGTTAAAATTGATGATGTTATTTATGGTAAGGGCAAAGGTAAATCAAAAAAACAAGCCGAACAAAACGCGGCATATGATGCTTATTTAAAAATTGCAAAATAGGGATGGGATAAGATGTATTTAAAAAGTATTAAGGCTTTAGGATTTAAATCGTTTGCAGATTCAATAAATATCGAACTAGAGCCCGGGATAACTGGTGTTGTTGGTCCCAATGGCAGTGGAAAAAGTAATATTGTGGATGCTGTAAGATGGGTTTTAGGGGAGCAGTCTTTAAAAGCTTTGCGAGGAACTAAAGAAATGAGTGACATTATTTTTAGTGGTAGTAAATCGCGAAAGCCTATGACGAGAGCTTATGTAAGTTTAACTTTTGATAACTCTGATCATTATTTAAATACTGATTTTGAAAATGTGGAAATTAAAAGAGTAGTATATAAAACCGGAGAAAATGATTATTTTATTAACAATGCCAAAGTTAGACTAAAAGATATCACTGATTTATTTATTGATAGTGGAGCATCAAAAGAATCTTTTAATATTATTTCTCAAGGAGCAGTGGGAGATATTATTAGTAGTAAAAATGAAGATCGTCGCGTAATAATAGAAAGTGCAGCTGGGGTTTTAAAATATAAAAAAAGAAAAGAAGAAACGAATCGTAAACAAGTAAAAGTTGAAGATAATTTAGAAAAAATTAATTTGGTTATTAACGAGTTAAAAGATAATCATGAAATATTAGAAACCCAAGCGGCTAGAGCCCGAAAATATATTGAAAAAAAACAACGTTTGGAACAAGTAGAAGTAGCGTTAATGGCTGTGGAAATAAAAGAGTTATCGGAAAAATATAATCAAAGTAAAGAAGAAATTAAAGTTTTGCAAGAAGATTTAGAAAATAGAGATATTTCTAATACAAAAAATAATGCGAAATTAGAAGATTTAAAAATAACAAGTTTAAAAATCGAAGAGACAATTACTTTTTTACGAGAACAAGTAATGGTATTAACTAAAGAAATATCGGATTTAAATAGTCAAAAACAATTAACGATTGAACGTAAAAAATATGAAATAGATAGCAATTTAATTCAAAGTAATATTTTAGCTTTAAAAGAAGAAATTTTAATCATGAATAAAAATATTGATGGGTTAAAGAAAGAAATGATGATTTTAAAAGAGAATATCGAAAAAAAGGAAATGACTTATGCGACTAAAATTAAAGAGTTTCAACAAAAGTCCTTGGAAAAAGTTAATTGTAATTCTAACATTGATACATTAGCCAAAAAAATAATGCAACTAGATAATAAAATTGAAATATGTGAGACCAATATTGCCACTGATAGTAAAATGCCATATGCCGTAAAAGCAATTTTAAATAATCCAAGATTAGAAGGTATTTGTGGAATTATTGGTAAATTAATTGAAGTTGAAGAAAAATACGCTTTAGCGATTGATACATCCTTAGGCTATGCCAGTAATATTATTGTCGTAAATGATGAGACAAAGGCTAAAGAAGCTATTAACTATTTAAAGACAAATAAATTAGGAAGAGCTACTTTTTTCCCACTTAATATAATAAAAGAAAAGAAAGTAGATGAAACTACTTTAAAGGCTTTAAAAGAAGTTAAAGGATATATTGGTTTAGCCGTTGATTTAGTAAAATTTGAAACTAAATATAAAAATATTATTGCTAATCAATTAGGAAATGTAATTGTTGTTGATAGCATTGATACTTTAAATAAAGTAGGAAAAATAATTAATTATCGATATAAGGTTGTAAGCTTGGATGGTGAGGTCTTACATACTGGTGGAGCCATTGCAGGGGGAATTGCTAAAGTATCGGCCTCTAGTGTCATTATGGAAAAAGATAATTTAAATAAATTTTTAAAAGAAAAAAAACAGTGTGAACAAGAACTAGCTGGGTTTAAAACTAAGTTTTCGGTAATGGAAAAAAGAGTTTTAGAAAGTGAAGATGAAGTTCAAATTTTAAATCAGGAATGCATATTACTAAAAGAACAGTTAAATCGTAAACGTATTTCTTTGAGCGATTTAGAGCAAACCTTAAAAACAAAAACTTTAGAGTTACAGGGAACTACTAATTTAAAAGAGCAGAAATTAGATGAAGAATTAGATAATTTGTTAAAAGATTATTATGAAAAAGTAAGCAAGAAAGAATCTTTGGAACAAGATTTAGAAAAAGCTTTACTTGAAAAAAATGATATTTTATTGCAAATAGGGGAATTAGAAAAAAATAGTAAAGAAAAAAATGCAACTTATAATAAAAAGTTGCAGGAATTGAAAGAAAAAGAAATTTCCCTTGGGAAAATGGATGTAAGATTAGATAATCTTCTAAAATCTTTAAGTGAAACATATAATATGACATATGAAAAAGCATCTTTGTATACTCTGGATGTATCAATTGATGAAGCTTTAAGTTTAGTAACGGATTTAAAAAGAGATTTACATAATTTAGGAAATGTTAATTTAGGGGCAATTGAAGAGTTTAAAAGAGTTAATCAAAGATATACTTTTTTAGTTAATCAAAAAGAAGATTTAGAATCTTCAATAGTTAATTTGCAGAAAGCTATTGTTCAAATGGATGAAATAATGCAACAGAAGTTTTTAGATACTTTTTTAAAGATTGAAGAGGAATTTAATAAAGTGTTTAAGAAGTTATTTAAAGGTGGAGAGGGACATTTAAAACTTACTGATCCAGATAATTTATTAGAAACTGGAGTAGCTATAAGTGCTTTGCCACCAGGAAAAAAATTAAATTCTATTGAATTATTATCGGGTGGTGAAAAAACGTTAACAGCTATTGCTTTGCTTTTTGCGATTTTAAATGTAAAATCTGTTCCTTTTGTAATTTTAGATGAAGTAGAAGCGGCTTTAGATGAAGTTAATGTTGAAACATTTGGGAAGTATTTGCAAGAAAAAAAAGAAAAAAGTCAGTTTATTATTATTACACATAAGAAAAAAACAATGGAATATGCTGATATCTTGTATGGAATTACGATGCAAGAAAGTGGTATTAGTAAATTAGTTAGTGTAAAATTAGAAAATTTATAGTATAATAGGCAAGAAAGTTTGGTGGGGTGAAATATGAGCAAAGAAAAGCAACGTTTAGTATTATATTACATTATGTTAATCTTAGTAATCTTTTCTTTGTTACTAGGATTTCACTTAATACGAAAAAATAAACAAAAGGTTTCTATTGAGCCAGTAATGGCTGATAAAAAAGTATCTGATACTTTAGAGATTAAAGAAAGTCAAACTGTTGATCAAGATTTGCCGTTAGATAGTGATATTGCATTAGAGCTATTAGAAAAAGTGAGTGTTTTTAATAATTATAAGGCTGGTAGTTATTATGGATATTTCTACAATCAAGATTATATGGATATTAGTATGATTAGTGATGATGCTAAAGTAATCATTGGAATAACACAAAATGAAAATTTTGCTAATGATTTTTTGAATGCAACCTATGATGCTGTAGCTCCTGATGGTACGCCGTTAGATGTGATAATTTTGTCTAAAGAAGAAATTCAAGAGGGAATTAATAGTTTTTTTGGACCAAATACTTCTTATACTGATACCGATTTAATTGATGGGTCAGATTATTGTGGATTTAGTAAATTTAAATTTGATAATACGCGTAATGTCTATATGAGTGATCCTATTACTTGTAGTGGATTTCCTAAACCTTATGTTGATTCTAAATTAATGAGAGTTCATCAAAGTGGTGATAAAATTGAGCTTTATGTTAAAATAGCTTATGTAAAATATGAAACAACTAACTCAGAAGAAGTTGTACAATATATATATAAGAATAAGGCTGATTTGCAGTATTTGGAAAAACATATGCTTTTATCAGATAATTCTTATGATATAAATAATATTTTAGATAAGTTAGATACTTTTAAGTTTACTTTTACTTTAAATAGTAATAATTATTATTATTTTACGAAAGTAGAAAAAATATAAAAAGGACTACAACACACTGTAATCCTTTTTATATTTCTCGCATTAAATCAATATTTTTATACGGATCTTTTTTATCAATTCGATCAGGGAATAAAATACCATTTAAATGATCTATTTCATGTTGGAAAGCAATCGCAATATCTTCGCGAACACGAATAGTATATTTTTGGCCGTCTATATCATAAGCTTCCACGGTAATACGCGCATGGCGAGGAACTATTCCTTCGACTTCGCGATTAATACTTAAACAACCTTCTCCTTCACCAACATAACATAATTCAGCACTCTGACTAATAATTTTGGGATTAATAACAATATAATCCTTAAATGATCCATCTTCTAACTCTTCAACAATAACGAATAATCTTTGCGGTTTGCCGATTTGAACATAAGCTAGGCCCATGCCGGCACGAAGGTTATATTTTTCACGTTCTTCATCGATTTGGCTCATTTTTAAATAAGTTATCATATCTTTTATATCTTGTTTTATTTCTTTGGATAAAGGGAAATTAACTTCTTTACTAGTTGTTTTTAATAATTTGTCTTTTTCATCTAAAATTTTAATGTTTGGTAACTTCATAAATTCACCCCGTTGCTGCTATTTTACCAAAAATTAATAATATTAGCAAACGTAAGTTAACTTAGCTATTAATGATGTCAGTAGAGCTAATCTTTAGTTTTTCAAATAAAGTAAATATTTCATCAAGAGTATCTAGAGTATAATCTTGAAGTTGATTACAAGAAAAATCGCCATTTTCTTCACAAGAAAAAGCATCATTAGCTAAATCGTAAGTGACGTTTAAATATTTTAAAGAATTATCGCTAGTTTCTGAAAAATAAGTAGTTACTATATTTTTTTCTAAATTAAAGTTAGTTGTTTTTTCGGTTTCTTTTTTAAAGCTAGTAACATTTTCGTTTTTGGTAATTGTTTTAGCTTTTAAATCAATTATAAGGGAGTTATTTTCTTTTTCTGTAGCTGTAGAAGTTAAATAATCTTCTAATGATGAGCCGCTTTTTATTAGTTCATATTGATCAGTACTAATTACGGTAAAATTGTTTTTTAATAATTTTCGTTCTAGAGAACTATTTTTAAAGAATAAATTAGTAATTAAAAGAATGACAACTATACTTATAATACTAATAATGATAATTTTAATAAATTTAAAAATTTTTGGTTTCATATTCATCACTACTTAAATATATTATAAGTTGTGAGTAAATGTAAAGTCTCTTTAATTTGATTGACATCTTTTTAACTGTCGTTGTATCATACTGATAGGAGAGGGAGGTCCATAAAATGAACGGAATAGAATTATGTACTGATTATCATTTTTTGGAAGCCCTGCGGATTATAAAATATATAATTTTTGTTCTAAAAATAGTAATTCCCATTATTATTCTCGTTATGGGAAGTTATGATTTTTTTAAAGTAGTGATGGATGATCGCCAGATGAAAGAAAAAGCCAAGTTATTTGGTGTGCGCATTGCGGCGGCTTTATTTATTTTTATGGCTCCAACTTTTGTGAAAATTTTGTTTTCGTTAATGGGTAATTATTCTAGTTTGGCAGGAATTATTTCGACTTGTGATGCTAATGCGACGAGTGAAAATATAAAATTGCTAAAAAGTACGGCTTTAGCTAATGCTAAAGAGGGACTGATCCAAGAACAAGAATATCAGGCAACATATGAAGTTTCGCGTTATGTTTTATCTAAAGCATCTTCAACTAGTGGCTCAGCTAGCGAAGATTATTATAACGTAATTATGACTTTTGAGGGTAATACTGGATATTGTGATGATGCTAAGACACAGTATAAAGCTGTAGATATAGGGGATGGAGTAGCAACTGCGGGATTTGGAGTGACTAGTTATTCTTATCCGGATTTAACTGTAGGTGAGTGTTATGATGTGGAGTTAATTGATGATCTATTTATGCAGGAAGCTGATGCGCGTAATGCCGAAGTAGACCAGTTAGTTAGTAATCTTGGGATAACTGATTGGGATGATGCTAAAACAACAGCTGCTGTGTCTATTGGGTATAATTGTGGATCTTCTTATACCCAAAAGGTTATTAAAAATTATAAAGCTTCGGGAAATGATGGGGCTTTAGCAGCATTTAAATCGTGTGTCAATGCTTCTAATGGTAATCCGATCTTTACGGAGGGGTTAAAACAAAGACGTGATAAAGAATATGATATATTCATAAATGGCAACTATTCGGTTTTAGATGAAAATCGTGCTAACAGTGCTAATAGAAAGTATGTGCCATAAAAAAATTCTCCAACAGAGAATTTTTTTCGTCTTAGTTAAAATTATTAATTAGTATTATTGTTCCACCAGCCGGCACCGATGATTATAACTAAAAGAATAAATAGAACAATCCAAATTGCAGCACCGATACCATAACCAGATGTATAACCAACGTATGATGCACATGGACTTTGACAAGCTGGAGATTGACCATAGCCACCATAGTAGCCATTATTTCCATAATAATACATATTTATACCTCCTTTTAATGTATCTATTATAATGTATTAAAACTTTTCAATTTTTGACAATAAAAAATCCTAATTTATGAAAATAAGTTTATTCATCTAGGTAATTATGATATTATTATCTATAGGTGAGAATATGAAGAAGTTGTTTGGAAAACTAGATAAACCATTACTTTTATTGACTGTTTTGTATTCTGTATTAGGATTAGTTATGGTATTTAGTTCATCTAGTGTTTCAGCAGTTTCTCGTTATAATAAAAGTTCTTCTTATTTTTTTGTTCGCCAACTGTTATTTATGGGAGTTAGTTATATTGCCGGAATATTTGTTATTTTACGGATGCCAACTAGCAAATATAAATATTTTGCGCCACTTCTAATTTTAGGAGTTATTGCTAGTTTAATTGGCCTTAGAATATATGGGGATGTTGGTAATGGAGCGTTAAGTTGGTATAAAGTAGGACCAATTAAAATTCAACCGACGGAGTTTGCTAAAAGTTTTATTATTATATATTTGGCAGTTTATTTTAATTCCTATATAAAGAAGAAAAATCCTCAGCCCCTTGCTTTTTTAAAACCCTTATGTTTGTGTGGTTTAATATGTGGTTTAGTTTTATTGCAACCAGATTTAGGGGGAGCTGTAATAATCGGAGGAATTGTTTTTTTTACCTTTTTTTCTATTCCAATGGCCAAAAATCATAAGGCGGTCTTTGTTAAAGTATTAGGAGTAGGAGCTATTGTGGCTGCAGTTGCGGCAATTTATTTTGGTGGAGATTTATTAAATAGTTATCAGATGGAGCGTCTTAATTTTAGAAAACCCTGTACTAGATATACTGAAGAAACTGGATATCAAGTTTGTAATGGTTTTATTGCGATTCATAACGGGGGGTTAAAAGGGGTGGGTCTTGGAAATTCAACCCAAAAATATTTATACTTACCTGAGGCTCATACTGATTTTATCTTTGCTATTTTAGTTGAAGAATTAGGCGTGATAGTAGCTATTTTGGTAATTTTGGGATACGTTTATATGCTTTATCGAATTTTGAAAATAAGTAAAGAAGCAGAAACTTTGCGAGGAAGTATTTTGTGTTATGGGACATTTTTATTTTTACTTTTTCATATCTTGGTTAATTTATTAGGGATGTTAGCATTAATTCCTTTAACGGGAGTTCCTTTACCACTTATGAGTTATGGTGGTAGTTTTACTGTTAATACAATTATTATGCTATTTATTGTACAAAGAGTAGCTGTAGAAAATAAGACAATTAAACAAAGGCGTGAAATTGCAGCACTATAAAAAATTAGGAAGGCAATATCTTCCTAATTTTTGGTATTTGTGACAGTATTTGCCGCTTGAGAATAAGCTCGAATTAAGCCGCCGGCTCCAAGTTTGATACCGCCAAAGTAACGAATTACTACTATTAAGCAGTTATTAAGTTCTTTTTTTTCAATAATATTTAAAATTGGCATGCCCGCTGTGCTAGCTGGTTCTTTATCATCACTTTTTTTTACTTGATAATCTATTTTATAAGCGTAGGGAAAATGGCGAGCTTTTTTATGCTCTTTTTTTAGTTGCGTTAAAATATTTTTTACTTGCTCAATATTTTTAACTTCATAATAAAGCCCGATAAAACGCGATTTTTTAATAATAATTTCACTTTGATTAATTAGCATTTAAACCTCTTTAGCATAAAGTCTATAAAAATTAATTGTTGGTTTATTAAAAAAGCGAAAACTATAGTTGGTTGTGCCCAAACCACCATTTACATACATATTTGTAAGATTATTAGTATAATGATCATCTATGTATTTTAAGCTGCCATTTTTACCCTTGAAAGCGCCAATAAAAGGTAAGCGAATTTGACCTAGTAAGCTATGGCCACTTAATACTAAATCTATAGTTTGCTCTTTAATTTTATCAAAATTATCTGGTTCATGAATTAAAGCAATCTTGTATAAATCTTTATATGAATCTTCCTCTAAATTTACAAAAGTAGTATTAGGATCAAAATTGCCCTTTAAACTAGAATCTAACCCTGCAATGTAAATGGGAGTTGCAGCATTGTAGTAAATTAAATCGGAACTGTTTTTTAAGACTTTAAATTCGGCATTTTTAAGCAATATTTCATAATCAGTCGTATTATAATCATAGTCGCCCCAAATAGCATATTTAGCTACTTTAGCATCAATTTTTTTTAATTCTTCGGTTAAAAAAGAAGTTAAACTTTCTTTAATAACGGTATCTTTATCAATCAAATCTCCAGTAAAAATTACAATATCTGGTTTAAGATTATTAATCTTTTTGACAAGGGTAGTAACATCTTTTTTATTTACAGTACGACCATACAAAAGATCGGAAAAATGAACTATTTTTAAACCATCCATATCAAGAGGAATGTTTTGGTTAAAAAGAGGAACTTCATTAACTTTAATTCCTTTAGTACTAATAAATCTGGACCATAGAACAATTCCTATAATAAAAAGAATAATAAAAAGAAAAATAAATTTAGCTGTACCAATCTTTCTTTCTTCCATTAAGCACCACCTAAAAAGGATAATAAAATCATGGCTACGGATAAACTATTGTGGAAAATATGCATGCTAATAGAAGTAAAGATATTATCTGTTTTAAAAAATGCATAGCCAAAACAAATACCTAAAGAACCGTAGGGAATAAAATACAATAATTCTTGATAATTTTTAATTAGATAACTAATATTCCATGATTCTATTCCTGTGGCTACATGCATTCCGGCAAATAATAGACCGGTAAATAAAGAATAAATAATAATATTTTTAAAAGCATCTTTGAATGCTGCTCTAAATAGTAATTCTTCACTAATAGGAGCTAAAAAGCACATAGCAACTAAAGAGTAAAGGGGAAAGCCTTGTAAAATGGTCCGGTTAGCACTTTCATTAGCAGCAAGTCCTCCACTAGTAATAAAAATATTAATGATAATATTGGAGACACACATGATAATAAAACCTAAAAACCAGTAATGAAAAGCAAGTTTAAGATATTTTTTATAATCTTTTTTAAATTTTTTAAAATCGGTTAAAATTCTTTTATGAAAAATTAAAACTAAAGCTAAAACAATTAAAGCATCTCCAACAATTAAAGCGATATTTTGGCCGGCTTTAGAATTTTTTAAGGGTGTAAGTAAAAAGATATTGGTTATTAAAGGAGTAATGGCCATATAAAGGATAATTAAACAAGCGGCTTTAGTTAAGACTAAAGCTTTTTCTAAAATATTAATCTTTTCTGTATTCATAAAATTCCCCTTTATTTTAAATAACCCATATCTTTAAAGCGCGTTTCGATAGTTTTTTTCGAAGCTGAGCCAACTAAACGATTACTTGTTGATGTTTCTTCACCATCTTTGATAAAAGCTGTTGTAGGAGTACCACTTATGTTAGCCACTGTACGTAAGAA
>CALVQP010000008.1 GCA_944358225.1 uncultured Bacilli bacterium | reverse complement strand
TACTTTATTCATAAACAACCTCTATTCTTTTTCTGGTTATAATAAGAATAGTAAAAAAGGTTGTTTATTTCAATTTTAGCAGACAAAATGATTTAGATAGTCTCTAGGTCATTTTATATTATTTCAAAAACTGTCCGGTTATAAGTTGTAGTCTGAAACCAAAAGTAGACAAAAGTGGGGATTATTTTAGATGTTAGTAAGTTTAATTCCCAAAATATTGTTGGTGCCTATATTTCTGTCAAAAGAAAAAAAGACAATGTGGCAACCCTTTATGATTTAACAACATCAACTTTTAAAATAAATAACGGAAGATGAAAGTGCCATCTATCCAATTCTTGGATACGATATAGAATCATTAATGGATGTTAGTCAAAGTTTACTACCAACATATACTTTTTTTATGTTGTTGATGCTTTATTGTTTGAACAAAAGCTCTCAATGTTTTGAGTGTTTTAGCTCTTACTAAATAGTCAACTCCAGATTTATTAACATGATATTATTATTTGAAAGATATAAATGATCTATCATAATATAAATATATTTTATCTTTATAACTTAATTTGATCATAATAAAAAATCTAGTTTCCTTTGTTCAAGAAACAGGATTCATGTTAGTCTTTTTTATGTTTTTAAAAATGTCAGGTTATAAGAGTTTGTATGATATCAAAAAATCTAAATAAAAATTAACAATAATTACTAAAAAGAGTTCCAACAAATATTAAATACTGTATATAAATTTTTAATTATTAAAAATTGAAGTGCGCTTCAATTTATGATAACATATATAAACTTTTTCCTAAAATTATGATATTATTTAAATGGGGATGAGTATATGTCTAAAAAGAAGATAATATTTACAAGTTCTATAATATTTGTATTATGTATAATAATAGGATTGATTTATTTTTTTGGTGATAAAGTTAATGTAACTCTAATAGGTAATGAGAACATCGATTTAGAAGTAAGTAGTAAATATGAAGAACTCGGGGCTAAAGCGAGTGTATGCTCCAAAGGTAAATGTAAAAACATTTCTGATCAAATAAAAATAAAAGAGTCCATAGATATTAATAAATTAGGTAGTTATAAAGTAATTTATGAATTAAAATATAAGAAAAAAACCTATAGTAAAACAAGAGTGGTTAATATTGTAGATACTAAATCACCAGACATTACTTTAAAGGGTAATCAAGATGCTATTGTTTGTCCAGGTAAAGAATATGAGGAAGAAGGCTATGAAGCAACGGATAATTATGATAAAGATTTAACTTCAAAGGTCCAAGTTATAAAAAAGGATAATCAAATAGAATATAAAGTAAGTGATTCTTCTGGTAACAAAAGCTCTATAATTCGTAGTATCAAACAAGAAGATAAAGAAAGCCCGATTATATCATTAAATGGAGCAAATACAATTAATTTATATTTAAATGGTAATTATCAAGAGTTAGGGGTTACTGTAAATGATAATTGTAGTCAAATCGATTCATCAAAAGTTCAAATTAATAATCCAGTTGATACATCTAAAGAAGGAACTTACAAAGTAACTTATACAGTCGAAGATGATAGTGGTAATACAGCTACAGAATATAGGACTATAAATGTTATAAAACCAATATCTTTTAATACTACAAATAAACAAGAATACATAAATAATTTAGAAAGATATATAAAAGAAAAAAATTATAATGTTAGTATTGGTTATGTTAATTTAAATACTAATTATACTTATTTATATAATCAAAATATCGTATATTATGGAGCGAGTTTAGTAAAAACAGTTGATGCTTTGTATGTTTATGAAAATTTAGCTTTTGATGAAAATACAAGAATTAAAGTTGAAAAAGCCATATCGGTTAGTGATAATACAGCCCACAGACAATTAGTTGATATGATAGGAATTGAAAATCTTCGTTATTATGGTAGAAATATCGGGGCTAGTATTTTTTTGAATCGTTCAAATAGTGATTATTATGGTAACACCACCGTAAATGATCAAATAGCAATTTGGAAATATTTGTATAAGGTAATTAATAATAATAATAAAGGGAATGAATTAAAAAATTATTTTATAAATAGTTACTATAATTTCTTGTTATTTGATGGAATACCTACAACAATGCATAAATACGGATATTATGGAAATTATTATCATGATGTAGGGATTGTATATTCTAACAGCCCTTATATTGTTGTTATATTGACAAAACACGGATCAAATAATTTTCAAACAGTTGTAAAAGATTTATCGGAAAAAATTTATGGATTAAATAAAATCGATACATAAGTAATTTAAAAAAATATACTTAATAAGTATTGTGAAATGCGCTAATAATCAATTAAATTTACTTCGATATCATATTATATTATAATTTTAAGAAATTTTCGTAAGTTAAAATATTATCACAAATTAAACATAATAGAATCATCTATATCTATGAAAAAAGTTGACTATTAAAAGTATTTGAAGTAAAATATTAGTGTATTTTCTAAAGAAGACGAGTATTTTAAAATAATTATTTAGAGAGAATATGGATGGTGCAAATATTTAAATTATTTTAAAAGAATAACAACTTCTACAAACATTAGAAACGCAAATAAATTGCGATATCAATTAAGAGAGTACCTAGGTAAAGTAAGGTGGCACCGCGCTTTTGGCGTCCTTACGTATTTGGGTACTTTTTTATTGGAAGAAGGAGAACGTTATGTACTTACAAAAACTTGATAAATTAAGAGCAGAATTTATAGAGTGTTTAAATTTTGCTAAAATTGCCGAAGAAGATTTAACAGGTTATGATTACTTATTATGTCTAGAAGTAATTAAACAAAGAATGCAGGAAATATCTTTAAAATATCAGCAATTAAAACAAAGTATTTTAGATGACATATTTAGGCAAATGCTTACATCATCTAAAAATAAGGTAGAAACTTTGCAAAAAACGAAGGCTTTAATTTTAAAGAAATACTAAAACTTTAAAGGAGGAAAATTATGATTAGCAAGCCTAAGGGGACTTATGATCTTTATGGCCAAAAAGCCAAACAAAGACAATATTTAGATGATGTTTTAGCATCTATCTGTGAAAAGTACAATTATGAATATATCAAAACTCCAGTTTTTGAAGCTAGTGAAGTTTTTCATCGATCTGTGGGAATAGATAGCGACATTGTTAGTAAGGAAACTTATGATTTTAAAGATCGTGGTAATAGAAACTTAACCTTAAGACCAGAAGGAACTGCCGCTATTGTACGTAGTTATATTGAAAATAAAATGTTTGGTGATCCTAAGCAACCGAAAAAACTTTTTTATAATGCTAATATGTATCGTTATGAAAGACCACAAGCGGGAAGATTAAGAGAATTTTCACAATTTGGCGTAGAATTACTTGGTAGTGATGATGTGTTTGCAGACGCCGAAGTTATTAGTTTGGCTTACAATATATTTAAGATATTAGGACTTAAAAATATTAAAATAAATTTAAATACTTTAGGTGATGAAGAATCTCGAAAAAACTATCGCGAAGCTTTAATAAAGCACTTTAAACCTCATATAAATACTATGTGCGAAGATTGTCAAAAACGTCTTTTAACTAATCCTTTGCGCATTTTAGATTGTAAAGTAGATAATAATCACGAAGCTATGCAAACAGTACCTAACATTTTAGATTATCTTAATGATGAAAGCAAAAACCGCTTTTTAAAATTACAAGAATACTTAGATTTATTAGAAGTAGAATATGAAGTAAATCCTGGTATTGTGCGAGGTTTAGATTACTATAATCATACTGTCTTTGAACTAGAATTAGTAAATGAAAATTTTGGCCGTAGCAATATCTTATGTGCGGGCGGAAGATATAATAATTTAGTCGAAAAACTAGATGGTCCCCAAACACCAGCAGTTGGTTTTGCGGCCGGATTAGAAAGAGTACTTTTAGCCTTAGAAGAAGAAAAAGTAAATATTCCAATTAATGATTCAATCGATATTTATCTTGGCTATGTTAATGAAGAAGAAAAAGAAACTGCTCTTTATTTAACCCAAGAACTAAGACTAAATGGCTTTATATGTGAAACAGAATATCTCGGGCGTAGTTTAAAAAGTCAATTTAAAAGTGCTGATCGTTTAAATGCTAAATATATAATTATTTTAAATAGTGATGATTTAAAAGATTATCAAGTTAAAGTTAAAGATAATAAAACTAAAGAAGAGCAAAAAGTAGCTATTAATGATTTAGTAGATTACTTTGATATGCATATGTAGGAGAAAGTATGATTGTTAGATTTTATAATTTTTTTGGTAATTTTATAGGGGAGCAATCTCTTATAAACGCTCAAATTCCTGAAGATGCTACTGCTTTTAAAATATATGATGTTAATAATAAGACCAATCCTTTATTAAATGTTTATATTGGGCGATTAATAAATATCGACGATTTGTATGACCCAGAAATTATCAAAGAACTTATTATTTTAATTGGTGATCGTAATTTTTATCAACTTAAAGCTTGGGCTACTAATATGTTTAATCATATAGATGAATATAATTTGATTATTAATATTAATGATAATAATCAAGTATTTTATACAACTGCTCGTCGTGGGGACTTTGCTGCTCAGCCATTAGCTTTTGCCAGTGTTTTTGATTTTATAAAGCAAAACAATAATTTGCCTGCTACCAATTTTTCTCAAGAAATTATCAGAAAACTAGAAAGGAAATAATTAATGAAAACTACAAAAATTAATTTGTTAGAAAACTACTATGATGAAACTGTCCAAATTCAAGGATTCGTTGAAAATTTGCGTAACTTACCATACATTATTTTCATGGTTGTAAAAGATGATACTGGTAAAGTTCAAATTACCATTGAAAAAGAAAATAATGAAAAACTTGTGCAAATTGCTCAAAGTATAACTTTAGAAAGTACGGTTAAAATACAAGGTAAATGCTTAAATAGTCCTTCTGTTAAATTAGGTGGTAAAGAAATAATTCCTACTGAAATTACAATAACTAGTACTTCTTTAGAAGAATTGCCGATAAATATTAAAAGTAAAGATGCTGCTTTAAGAGAAACTCGCTTAGATTACCGCTTCTTAGATCTTCGCCGCGAAGATAATAAGTTATTATTTCAAATTGAAACCGAATTTGAACATGCCTTAAGAGAGTATTGTCAAGCTAATGACTTTATTGAAATCCATTCTCCCAAAATCGCCGCTGCGGCTGCGGAAAGTGGGGCAGAAACCTTTAAATTAGATTATTTTGGTCAAGAAGCCTCTTTATCTCAATCACCGCAATTTTATAAACAAATGGCTATGGCATCTAATTTTGGCAAAGTGTTTGAAATTGGTCCGGCTTATCGCGCGGAAAACTCCCATACTTCTTATCATGCTACCGAAATAAATATGGCAGATATTGAAATGTCTTATATTGATTCTTTTGAAGACATTATGGATATGGAAGAAAAGTGGTTAAAATATGCTTTTCAAAAAGTTTATGATAAATATAAAGACCAAATCTTAAAAAATTTTAAAACTACTTTATCAGATTTAGAAGTGCCAATTCCTCGTTTAACTTTTGCTGAGGCTAAAAAAATATTAAAAGAAGAATATCATTATGAAGCTGAACGTCAAGATGATTTTGAACGTAAAGAAGAGATGTTATTGTGTAAATATGTGAAAAAGAAATATGGTAGTGATTTTGTTTTTGTTACCAAATTTCCTTTTGCCGCTCGGCCTTTTTATCACAATCTAGATGAAAATGGTTTAACTAATAGCTATGATTTATTGTATAGAGGTGTAGAAATTACAACGGGGTCACAAAGAGAACATCGTCTTGATATTCTAACAAATCAAATAAAAGAAAAAGGCCTAGATCCAAAGTCTTTAGAGTTTTATTTAGAATTTTTTAAATATGGTTGCCCTCCTCATGGGGGATTTGCCATTGGGATTGCCCGTGTGTTAATGCAAATGTTAAATATTGATAATATTAGAGAAGCAACCTTTATTTATCGCGGACCAACGCGTTTGACCCCGTAAAAATATAACACAAAGGAGAAAGAATATGGATGTTAAAGATATTAACAAAGATCTTATTAATAGTATAATAACTGTTCAAGGGTGGATTAGAAATCACCGCAAACAAACAACTTTTGGCTTTATTGATTTTAGCGATGGAACTTGTTTTAAACACTTACAAATAGTATATGATAATTCTTTAGATAACTTTCAAGAAATATCTAAGTTATTAGTAGGATGTGCTATTGAAGCTCAAGGAAAGCTTGTTGAAAGTCAAGGCAAACAAGAATTTGAACTTCAAGCTACTAAAATAAAATTATTGGGAGATTGTCCTGCTGATTATCCCATTCAACCTAAGCGTCATACTAACGAATTTTTAAGGTCCGTTGCTCATTTACGTCCGCGTACTAACCTTTACCAAGCCGTTTTTAAAGTGCGTAGTGTAGCAGCTTTTGCCATTCACGAATATTTCCAAACTCATAATTATCAATATATACATACTCCTTTACTTACAACAGCCGATTGTGAAGGCGAAAATCAAATGTTTAAAGTAACAACCTTAGATTTTAATAATTTGCCTTTAGTTGATGGTAAAGTAGATATGAGTAAAGATCTCTTTGGAAAACAAGCATATATTACAGGTACTGGACAATTACATGGGGAAGCATTTGCCATGGCTTGTAAAAAAATTTATACCTTTGGACCAACTTTTCGTACCGAAAACTCCAACACCAAAACTCATGCTAATGAATTTTGGATGATTGAACCAGAAATAGCTTTCTGTGATTTAAATGAACTTATGAATATTGAAGAAGAAATGTTAAAATCAGTTGTTAGCTATGTCTTAAAAAACTGCTTGGATGAAATAACGTTTTTAGATCGTTTTGTTGAAAAGGGTTTACTTGATAAATTAAACGCCCTTGTAAATTCTACTTTTAAAAGGATTACTCATCATGAGGCAGTAGATATTTTGCTATCAGCAGATATTAAATGGGAATTTACGCCTAGTTATGAAGATGATATTGCCAAAGAACATGAAAAATACATTACAGAGTATTTTAAAGGGCCAGTTTTCATTTATAATTGGCCAAAAGATATTAAAGCTTGGTATATGAAAGAAAATAGCGATGGTAAAACAGTAGCTGCTGTTGATTTAGAAGTCCCTGGAAGTGGAGAATTAATGGGTGGTTCACAAAGAGAAGAAGACTATGACAAAATATTAAAAAGAGCTCAAAAAATGGGAGTTGATATAGATACTGTTAATTGGTATTTAGATCTTCGTCGCTTTGGAGGTTGCTATCATTCAGGATTTGGTATGGGCTTTGAACGTTTAATCATGTATTTAACTGGCGTTGAAAATATTCGTGATGTTATAGCATTTCCAAGAACGCCAAAATCTTGTGATTTTTAAGAGGTGAATTATGGAACTTAATAAAAAGCAAGTGGATAACTTAGCTAATAAACTACTAATTGGTCTTACTGATGAAGAAAATAAAATGGTTTTAGAAGAATTTGCAGAAATTCAACAGTCTATTGATCTTATTAACGAAATTGAAAACATTGACAATGTCGAACCAATGACTCATCCATATGATTTATATACTGCAACTTTAAGAGAAGATGAACCAGAGGAATCGGTTAGCTTAAAAGAAATTATGCAAAATGTAAAACAAAGTGATGGCCGGGAAATTAAAGTGCCAAAAACAGTTTAAAGGAAGATAAAAATGGAATTAAAATATTTAGATTTAAATCAACTACTTATTTTAGAACAACAGTTAAATAAAATTTTAGATATTTTTTATCAAAGTGCTGACTATATATGGTATCAAAGTGTTAAAGATGTTCAAAACAAGTGGCATATTTCTTCTAATTTATCGCGTTTGCAAAAAGCACAAAATATTAAAAACTGTGAAGATAAACTAGTTGCGACACGTTACGATATTCATCAAGAAATATCTTTGCGATCACAAGTATTGCAAAAAGTTAAAAATAAATAAGAGAAAGTGGGAAAAAATTATGTCTTACCAAGAAATAAAAGATTGTTTACAACACTTAAAATATTTAGAAAGTCAAAAACTTTTTCTTTACTGCTTTTATTATGAATTATATACGCAAGAAAAACCGCCAATAATAATGCAAAACCCGCAATATAGCGTAGGATATGAGTATTTTAAATACCAGTATTTGCAACAAAGAGCTTGTGCAAGTACTTTGATAGACGAGCAATATTATTTAGCTGATATTACAGTAAAAAGAGGTCTTAATTATGCAACCATATAATCACGATATATATATAAGCTTTGATAAATTTAGTGACTTTTTAGCATCTATGCGATTACAAAATCTGGTATATCACGATTATTTAATCAAAGACTTAAACAACACTTTATCAGAAGAAGAGAAAAAAACTTTAGTCCAAGATAGAAAATACCTAAGCTTTAAAAAGCAATATTTAGAAAAAGTTAAATGTTATCAAATGCAAGTAAAAAAATATACACTAAAATAAAAAGGAGTAAATATGTCTAAAACAATCGAAAGTTTAGCGCAAGAAATTCAAAATAAAAAAGGCGAAAGTATCATTAAAGAAGCAATAGCAAAAGCTAAAGCATCTAAAGAGTATAACTTTTTTGTAACTATTGATGAAAATGCTTCCAATGATATTAAAACAAATAATCTTTTAAGTGGTATTCCCTTTGCAACTAAAGATAATTTATCTACAAAGGGTATTTTAAGTACAGCTTCATCTAATACCCTAAAAGATTACGTCCCATTTTTTGATGCGACGGTTATCACTAAATTAAAAGAACTAGGTGCCGTAAATATTGGTAAAACTACCATGGATGAACTTGGTATGGGAGGAACTGGAACAACAGCTGCCACGGGTGTGGTTAAAAATCCTTGGGATAAAACAAGAATTACCGGAGGCTCATCAGCCGGCTCAGCTGGGTGTGTTGCCTCAGGAATAGTACCTTTTGCTCTAGGAAGTGATACTGGAGACTCCATTAGAAAACCGGCAGCTTATTGTGGGGTAGTGGGGTATAAACCAACCTATGGCTTAGTATCTCGCTATGGTCTATTTGCCTTTGCTTCCTCACTTGACCATGTTGGAACACTTACTAGAAATGTTAAAGATGCTGCTATTGTTGTTGATGCTATTAAAGGAAAAGACGATAAAGACATGACTAGTCTAGATAGTAGCGATATTAATTTAGTTGCTTCATTAACAGAAAAACTTGATAATAAAAAACTTTGTTATATCAAAGAAATCTGTAATATAGAAGAATATGCAAATCCAAGTGAAGATTTAAAATATTGTCTGAACAATTTTAAAGAAGTTTTAAAAAAATGTGAACAAATTGGTATTGAAGTAGAAGAAGTATCTGTTGACAAAAGTTTACTAGCAGCGATTTTTCCTACTTATCGTATTATTTCTTGTGCTGAGGCTACGAGTAATTACTCTAATTTAACGGGAATCATTTTTGGACCCCGAGGGCAAGGAAAAACGGTAGAAGATATCATGATGGATCACCGTAGTAAAGGTTTTTGTTCTTTAATTAAACGTCGTTTTATAATTGGTAGTTATATTCTTCAAAAAGAAAATCAAGAAAAATACTTTAAAAAAGCGCAAAAAGTTCGTCGTTTAATAGTCGATAAAATAAACGATTTATTTACTAAATACGATGGTCTTATTCTACCTTGCAGTGGTTCTTGTGCTCCTAAAATAGTAAAAATAAAAGACCAAAAACAAGATGATATTTTAGAAAATCATTTGGCAATTGGTAATTTTGGCGGATTCCCTAGCATTAGTATTCCTTGTGGTTTTTTACATAATTTACCAATAGGTGTAAATATTACTGGTAAAGTTTTAGATGATGCTAACGTTTTAAATATTGCCTATAATTTAGAAAAGACAATGAACTACAAAAATCAAATAGCAAAGGAGCAAAAATAATGAAGTATATTCCGACGATTGGCTTAGAATTACACTGTGAACTTAATACTAAATCCAAAGTGTTTTCCAAAGCCATAAACCACTATAATGAAATCCCCAATTCCCATATCGCTCCTTTAGATATGGCTTATCCTGGAACATTACCGGTTGTCAATAAAGAAGCAGTGCATAAAGCTTTAAAAATGGCCTT
This sequence comes from uncultured Bacilli bacterium, assembly GCA_944358225.1. Classification (GTDB taxonomy): domain Bacteria; phylum Bacillota_I; class Bacilli_A; order RF39; family UBA660; genus HGM10766. The sequence continues at coordinate 13,050 of CALVQP010000008.1, read as the reverse complement.
AGCTTTACACTGTGAAATACCAAAAATTTTAATGTTTGATCGAAAAAATTACTATTATCCAGATCTACCTAAAGGGTATCAAATAACCCAAATGGAAAAACCAATTGGCATAAATGGCTATTTAGAAATAATACTAAATAGACAAGTCAAAAAAGTCTTAATTCATGATATCCATTTAGAAGAGGATACAGCATCAATGGATCACTATGATGATTTTTCCTTACTAGATTACAACCGTGCTGGTGTTCCTTTAGTGGAAATTGTTACCGAACCGTGTCTGCATTCTTCTGATGAAGTTATTGCTTATTTAGAAACTTTAAGAAATACATTCAAATATTGTGATATTTCTGATGCCGATACTAAATTAGGACAAATTAGATGTGATTTAAATATATCTATGCAAGAAGAAAATGTCGAAAAACTAGGAACGAAAGTTGAAATAAAAAATATTAACTCGTTTGCTAACGTGAAAAATGCTATTGATTATGAGATAAAAAGACAAACGGCCGCTTTAGAAAATGGTAAAAAGGAAGAAATTACCCAAGAAACAAGACGTTATGACGATGAAACGAAAACTACAATCAGTATGCGTCAAAAATCCGAAAGTATTGATTACAAATATTTTGTTGAACCTAATATCCCTAAGATTAAAATAACTGAGGAGTATATTACTGAAGTCCAAAAAGAAGTTCCCCAGCTGCCAGCAGCCAGAATGCAAAAATATTTATTGGAATATAACTTAAGCGAAAAAGATGCCCAAAGTTTAATTAAAGATAAAAACATCTCTGATTATTTTGATGAGTGTGTTGCTTTAGGTATAAATCCTCAATTAGCGGCTAATTGGATAACTGTTAATGTTACTGGTGTTTTAAATAAAGAAGATATATCAATTAAAGAATTTTATTTAACTCCAAAGATGTTAAAACAAATAATAGATAAAATTAATGATAAAACGATTTCTTCTAAACAAGCAAAAGATATTTTTAACCAAGCTTTAGAAGAAAAAAAGGAACCTAAAGAATTTTTTACAAGTGATAATATGCAAATAAGTGATGATAAAAAGTTAAAAGAAATTATTCAAAATATTTTAGCTAACAATCCTTCTCAAGTTGCTGATTACAAAAATGGTAAAGATAATTTATTTAAATACTTTGTGGGTCAAGTTATGAAAGAAACAAAGGGCAAAGCTAATCCTAACATTACTAGTAATATCTTAAAAGAAGAGCTAAACAAGTAAATTAGAGTTGTTTAGTTTTTTCTTGTATTGACAAAATCATATAATATGTTAGAATCAAATTTGCTATGTAAGAGGGGGAGGAAAAAGATGGCAATTCTTCAAGTATCCGACAAAGTTTTACAAAAAAAATATTTAACTTTAGATGAATATTTAAATAAACCGCTTCATCACTGTGAAAGTGATTTATACGTTGTAAATGATTATGTATATAAAATATTTAAGTCTATATTTCGCCAAAGTCGAGAAAAGTTTGTATATATTCTAACGCAAAATAAAATACCACATGCTCTTAATATAGAAAATGAACTATATAAAGGAGATAAACTTATTGGTTGTAGTACTAAACTTTACCCTAATTTAAAAACTTTTAAAGAGTTATTACCAACATTAAATATTTCAATGGCGGAATATCATGATATTTTAAAAGTATTAAAACAGGTTAGACAAGATTTGCAAAATTTAAACATAACTTATTTAGATTTTAATTTAAGCAACATTGGCATATCTGGAAATGACTTAAAAGTTTTAGATTTAGATGGGGCACAATACAACGCCTGTCAAAGTTGGATTGAAAACAGTTATTTTCAAATATACTATTTTTACCTTATGATTTTACTAAAAGAAAATCTTAGATTGTTACCTTTGCATCCGCATGAACACAACGAGTGTTTAAGTTATATTTTAAACATTCCTAGTTTAGACATCTTAAATGTAAAAAATGCTTTAGACGATATTACACATACTCAAAAAGAAATATATCAAGAACGCTTAATATTATATAAAAACTCCAAAAATCTAAAATAATTTTCTAGATTTATAGTCATAAATTACTTGCTAGAGCATATTTTTTTTGATAGAATAATACATGGCTTAATTAGTCAAATAAACATGTTTGGGGATTTAACTTTCTAGTGCCTTTAATGGTGAAAGTTAAAGAAGAACTAAGCAGAAGATATAACGAAGGAGGGAATTAATTATGGCCGAAGTAGTTTCTATGAGTTATTTATTAGAAGCTGGAGTTCATTTTGGACATCAAACAAAAAGATGGAATCCTAAAATGGGCAAATATATTTTTACTACTAGAGATGACATTTATATAATTGATTTACAAAAAACTGTTGCATGCATTGAAAAAGCATATGCTGCAATCAAACAAATCGCTGAAAATGGTGGTACTTTCTTATTTGTTGGAACCAAAAAACAAGCTAGTGAAGCAAGTAAAGAAGAAGCATTAAGATCAAATTCATATTATGTAACTGAAAGATGGTTGGGAGGTACTTTAACAAACTTCAGAACCATTAGAAGAAGAGTTAAAAGATTAGAAGAAATTGAAAAAATGGAAAAAGACGGTACTTTTGAAGTTTTACCAAAAAAAGAAGTAATTGGACTTAAAAAGGAATATGAGAAATTAAATCGTGTTTTATGTGGTATTAGAGAAATGAATAAATTGCCTCAAGCAATGATTATTGTTGATCCCAAAAAAGAAATAAATGCCATAAGAGAAGCAAGAAAATTAAATATTCCAGTATTTGGAATTGTTGATACAAATTGTGATCCAGATGATGTTGATTATGTTATTCCTGGTAACGATGATGCTGTACGTTCAGTAAAATTAGTATTAGGTGTTTTAAATAATGCTATTTGTGAAGCTAAAAATCTAGAAATGTTAGATTTTGTTAGTGAAGATGATAAAAAAGGAGCTAAAGAAACAACTACTAAAAAAGAAGAAGTTGAAGTAAAAGAAGAAGTTAAAGAAGAAACAACTACTGAAGAAGCCCAAAATTTATCGGCTCTATCAATAGCACAATTAAAAGCTATGGCAAGAGAAAAAGGAATTAAGGGTTATTCAGCAATGAAAAAAGCTGAACTAATTGAAAATTTAAAATAAGAAAGAAGGGTTTAAATGATTAGTGCAAGTCTTGTAAAAGAACTTCGTGAATTAACTGGTGCCGGTATGATGGATTGTAAGAAGGCTTTAACTGAAACTTCAGGAGACATGCAAGCTGCTGTAGATTGGTTAAGAGAAAAAGGTGTTGTTAAAGCTAGCAAAAAAGGCAATCGCATTGCTGCTGAAGGTTTAGCTAATATATTCATTGATGGGTCAAAAGCTGTAATTTTAGAAGTTAATTCTGAAACTGATTTTGTTGCCAAAAATGAAGAATTTATCCAAATGATTAAAACTATTGGTAATGCCATTTTAGCTGGTGAGGCTAAGACTGTTGAAGAAGCTTTGGAACTTCCTGTTGAAGATGGTACAGTAAATGATTTAATTGTTGCTAAGACAGCTAAAATTGGTGAAAAACTATCTTTAAGAAGAATATCTGTTGTTAATAAAAAAGATACTGAAAATTTTGGTGCTTATTTGCATATGGGCGGCAAAATCGCAGCTTTGACTGTTGTTGAGGGTGCTAGTGAAGAAATTGCTAAGGAAATTGCTATGCAAGCAGCAGCAATGAAACCACAGTATGTATTTGAAAGTGAAGTTCCACAAGAAGTAGTAGAAAAAGAAAAAGAAGTACTTAAACTTCAAGCTATGGAAGAAGGAAAACCAGCTGATATAGCTGAAAAAATGGTAGCTGGACGTGTTAAGAAATTTTTTAAAGAAATTTGTTTATCACAACAAGCTTTCATTAAAGATGGAAATGTTGATGTAGAAACTTATTTAAAAAATAATAATGGTAAGTTAGTTTCAATGATTCGCTTTGAAGTGGGCGAGGGGATTGAAAAGAAAGAAGAAAACTTTGCCGAAGAAGTAATGAGTCAAATTAATAATAGTTAATTTGTCAAATTATCGTCAAAAAAGAATATAAATTGTTTTATATTCTTTTTTTAATGTTATAATGAAGATGGAATACTAGGAGAAAGGAGGCATAATTATGTTAGACTGGTTAAGAAGACATCTTTGGTGGTAATCTAAATGAATAGAAAGAAAGTAAATGAAGTATATTTCTTTCCTTCTCCTAGTATTCTAATATTATTTTGAGGTTTAAGCTTATGAAAAATGAAAAGTTGACTAAAGGGTTACTAGTATTAGTACTATATATATTAATTCCTCTTATTTTAAATAATTTCTTGCCATCTTTAACGGATTCCAATGCTGTTAGTATTATTATTCGTTTGGTTGTTGATATTGGTCTTATAATTACCTTTATCATGATTTACAAAGAAGATTTTAAAAAATATACGCAAAATTTCAAAAGTAATAAAACAAAAATAGTTTTAACATCTTTACTATTTGCTTTTTTTGCATTTGTAGGTATGATCGTATCAACTGGAATATTAAATGCTTTATCCATCAAGGAAAGCACTAATAATCTTATTATAACTCATTTATATGGAATGATACCTATGTATATGATGTTTCAAACAATTATTTATGTACCTATAATAGAAAATATCGTTTTTCGTAAAGTTTTTAAAGATAATATCAAAAATACCGCTTTATTTATTCTAACTAGTGGATTAGTATATGGTATTTACCATATTATATATAATGTTTCATCACCTATTGAAATTTTACAAATGTTACCGTACGTTGTGACTGGTATCATTTATGCTTGGGCCTATAAAAAAACCGACAATATCTATACCCCTATATTTGCTACATTTTTATATGCTTTAGTAGTATTCTTAATCAATTTAGCTTAAAACATTTACCATAAGAAGAGGAGGTAATATGAAAAAGAATTGGTTAATAGGTTCAGTTCTTATTATAGTTTGTGTATTGTCAACTGTAATAACTATAATATTTAAAAATAAATTTAATGAACAAACTAATGATCCTAAAGAGACATTAGTAGCTAATAGTGGCACTAAAATTATGAAAACCAAAGGAGATAGTTATATCTCCTATATTGTTGAAGATTACGAAAGAAATTTAACGTATACTTGGAGTTTCCCTAATGACGATTTAAACACATCATCACTTAAAGATGATTTGTATATAGATTTAAATTTGCGTCTTAGCATAGACGCCATTACAAATAATACTAAAAAAATAAACGATATTGTTGATCAAAATAAATTGATTGTAACCTTTGATCATCACGGACAACTTCCGCAGACAGCTACAGTTCGCATCAACGTTCAAGATAAATTTGCAGATCACGAAAAATTGTATTTATATTACTACAATGCTGAGAATCAAAAAATTGAATATGTAGATAAGGGTTTAACTGTCAAAGATGGTTATGTAGAGTTTCAAATTGATCATTGTAGCGATTATTTTCTAACTGCTACTATTGTTCAAGAAGCAATTAACAATCCTAAAAACATAAATTATATTATAATTATCCTAGGAATTATTGTTATTTTACTTATAGCTATAACATTAAAACAAAATAGTAAGGGAAATAAAAAATAGGCAAGTAATAAAGCTTGTTTTTTTAATTGCTAATTATCATTTGCTTTAGCAACACTTAAGCGCAAATGGGGTTGCTAATTACAGAAAAATTAGATATAATAAAATACTATTTCATAGATTGAAAGGAAGTAATTATGAAATATTATTTAGTAATAAAAAAGGCACATAATAATTATTTGCCTATAGATATTGAAAAGCTAATTAATTTACCAGATTATAAACTAACAACTATAGAAGGAATCGATTCTTTTACGATTAACTACGAAGATGAGATGGCTTTAAAAGACTACTTATTATCTGTTAATTTTATTGATGAAGAAGAAAGTTCTAAAGACCTAGAAATTATTTATTATGAAAATGGTGGTATTAGACAATTAGAATACGGACCCATTTTTAAAAAGCATTTAGAAATTTTTGATTCAGAATTTTTAATCAACTTTCTCATTAAATTGACTGATAATCCTCTTGCTACTAATCGTATTTTTAATGCTTTTAGCAAACAAAAAAATAAAAGTGATATTTTTCAAATTGTATTAGATGTTTTAAAAAATGTAAAAAGATCTAAAGATGAAAATAAAATAAAAAATATTTACTATTTAAGATTTTTACCTTACGAAGAAAAAAGACAATTAACTTTATTTATTTATAATAACTTTTATGATATGATTAATTTAAATAAGATGGGTATTGAAGGTGAAATCAATGAAAGAAGTAGAGTTAAGAAAAATCAGTAGAACACTTAAAATTGCGACTATAATTGAATATCGCCGAAGTTGTGGTACTCCTATTGATGAAGAGTGGTTAAATGGTCAAAGTGATCGAATTGTTAATGGTATTTATTATTCCTTAAGTAAAAAACCTAAAGAAATAATCGATCCTAACCAAATTACGTTAGATGATGTTTTAAAACGTCAAGAATTAGAAGATGAATTATTAAAATTAGCTAATGAACCAGATTTCACCCATTATGATCTATATGATGATTATGGTCATTTACTATCAGATGCTGCTCGATACGAAAGAATGGAAGAAAAGAAAAGAGTTTATCGAAATTGCCAAATGAAATAAATAACTTTTTAGATTACTTATTAAATGAACGTGGGTATCAACAAAACACTACTTTACGCAATTATCAGATAGATTTAACCAGCTTTTATGATTTTGTAAAATCCCATAAAATTAATTATCAAAATTTAACTAAAGACAATATACGCTCATACCTAAAATATTTAGATGATTTACATTATCAAAAAAGTACTATTTCTCGTCATTTAAGTACCTTGCGTAGTTTCTATTCTTATTTAGTAGCAACTGGTAAAATTAAAAAAAATATTTTTTTAACTATTTCTTTGCCTAAAAAAGATAAAAAATTACCTGACATTTTACAATATCAAGAAATAGAAGAACTTTTAGCAGTTTGTAATTTAGAAGATCCTTTAGATTTTCGTAATCGTTTAATAATCGAACTACTTTATGATACTGGATGTCGTGTTAGTGAATTAATTAATATAAAAGTAAAAGATCTTGATCTAACTAATAAAGAAATTAAAGTTTTAGGTAAGGGAAATAAAGAAAGAATAGTTTATTTTGGCGAATATGCATGTGAGCTACTTAATCCTTATCTTTCTACAGTTCGTGCCCAATTAATGAAAAATAAATATAGTGAGTACCTATTTTTAAATCATTTAGGGAATAAATTAACCGATCGTGGTGTAAGATTAATAATAGATAAACTTATAACTAGGGCCTCTGTTAAACACAAAATATCGCCTCATAGTCTTCGCCATACATTCGCTACTCACTTACTTAATGAAGGTGCTGATTTAAAAACAGTGCAAGAACTTTTAGGACATAGTAGTCTTAATACTACCCAAATATATACCCATGTTTCTAATGAACGTTTGCGTAATGTTTACTTAGCTACTCATCCTAGATCTAAAAAATAATTGCTTCTTAACTTAATTGTTGTTATGATTAATTTAAGAAGAATAAAAGGAGAAGATACATGCAATTTATTAAAAATAATCTATTAGTAATAATCGCCATTATTGTCCTAATTATTTCCGCCATATTATATTTATTTTTTAATAATAAGGAACAAAGAGAAATAAAGAGTGGTTTTATTCAGGGCAAAATAGCCTACGATAAAATTGAAAACTATGCCGATGGTATAATGCTGGCTACTAAAGATGATGAACTATTGATAATTGATCCCAATGATAAAGTTATTGAAAAACTTGATCCTGAGGCCACTGATGTTAGCATTTTATATGGCGGGTATTACACTTATAAATTAAAAGACAAAACCTATCTTAATCGCAATGGCAAAAACGTTAAAACTTTTACTAGTTTAATTAGCGAAGAATTTTCTTTGTATAAAGATCAAACAGATGAAAATTCACTATATATTACACCAAGTCCCGTTAAGATAAATGAAGATATTTATTATACAACAATCACTCAAGATGAAAATGTTAAAACTTATATATATAATACTAAAACAGGCAAAATATTATTTGAAACCGATAATTATATTTCACTTTTAAAATATCAAGGAGCAACTACTTATGATTATTTTGTTGTTGGTGAAAAAGAACTAATTAGAATTAGTGATTTTAAACAAGTTTTTAAAGAAGCTGATGTAAATATTGTTGGAGATAACGTTAAACTTAATGCACAAGATGATATTATTACAAATAATGAAAAATATATAGTTATTAGTAATAATGCTTCTTTAGAAGAAAAAAAATATGGTTTATTAGATTTTGATGGAAATATTATTATTCCTATATCTTATGATGATATATCATTTAAGACTAACAGTACACGTTATATAGCAGCTAAAAAAGAAGGAAAATATGGTTTAATTAACCCCTTAAATGAAACTTTGTTAGACTTTAAATACGACGCTTTAGAAGTATATGATAATAATATAATTGCCGTATTAAATAATCGTTTAGGCATTTTAAATAATGAATTAAAAACAATTTATAATTACAAATTATCTTTAAGTAATTTAGAATACAACTCTCGTATTTGTTGCAATAATAAAAATCCTTTTGAAGTATTTCCAACACCAGATAATCTAATTATTAGTACTTCTTCTAAAAATACTGAAGAAAATACTTCTTTAGAATTTAATAATACTTTGATAGTAGATAAACAAAACAAAGTTAAAGAATTAAAAAAACAAATTATTCGTTATGTTACTGATGAAAAACAAGTTATTAAAAATAGTTATTTTATTAAAGAACAAATTGATGATAAAACTTTATCGATTGATATTTATGATCAAAACCTAGAAAAACTTTCAGTTTTTGAAACAATTATTCAAGATCCTATTAATACAGTATCTTATGAACTATTTAATGAAGAGTATATATTAATTAAAATTTATAACGAAGAATATGAAATATTATCAACTTCTTTAGTGGATGCTAAAAGTGGTAAGGTAATCGGTGAAAATGCCGAATTAGATAATTATCTAAAAAAACAATCCTTATTAGAAGATTATTATTATTATGGGCAAGATGATACTATTACCATAAAAACTAATGATGATGTTTTAATTACTACCATTGAAGGCAAAGACTTAATATATTTAAAAGATAGTTACTATGCTGTAAAAAGTAACAATAACAAATATTATATTTGTCAAATACTTTTAGAAGAGCAAGTAAAATAAAGCGCTTAATTATTAAGTGCTTTTTAATTGTTAAATTTTGTCAATAAAATTAACAGATTGCTGATTATAATAATCTCAGAGTGTTATAATAAATAAGAAAGGATAGAAAATATGAAAAAGTATGTATACCTATTTAGTGAAGGCAATAAAGATATGAAAGATTTACTTGGAGGAAAAGGAGCTAATTTAGCTGAAATGACTAATATTGGCTTACCAGTTCCTCAAGGCTTTACTATAACTACAGAAGCTTGTAACAAATATTATGACGATCATGAGGCTATTGCTGAGGAAATCAAAGAAGAAATAGTTAATAAAGTTAAACAGTTAGAAGAAATTACGAAAAAAGGTTTTGGTGATGTAAATAATCCTCTTCTTGTTTCGGTACGTAGTGGGTCTCGTGCTTCTATGCCAGGAATGATGGACACTGTCTTAAATCTTGGTTTAAATGATAAAGTGGCCGTTAATTTTTCTAAAAAACTTGATAATACGCGTTTTGTATATGACTCTTACCGTCGTTTTATTATGATGTTTGCTGATGTTGTAAAAGGTTATGATAAATCTAATTTTGAAAAAGTTTTAGAAGCTTATAAAAATGAACGAAGTTATCAAAGTGATCTAGATTTAACAGCAGCTGATATGATTAATATAACTAAAGAGTATAAAAAGATTTATCAAGAAATTGCTTCAGAGGAATTTCCTCAAGATCCATACGAACAATTAATGGAAACTATTCAAGCGGTTTTTAGATCTTGGAATAATGAGCGAGCTAAAGTATATCGAAAATTAAATGATATTCCATCTTCCTGGGGAACAGCTGTCAATGTTCAAGAAATGGTTTATGGAAATAGTGGCGAAAATAGTGGTACAGGCGTGGCTTTTACACGTAATCCTGCTACAGGGGAAGATAAATTATATGGAGAATACCTAATTAACGCTCAAGGAGAAGATGTCGTTGCCGGAATTCGTACGCCGCAAGATATTTCTACGTTAAAAGATCTTATGCCTTCCGTATATAAACAATTTCACAAAAATGCCCTTATCTTAGAAAATCATTATAAAGACATGCAAGACATGGAATTTACTATTGAAAATGGCAAATTATTTATGTTGCAAACTCGTAATGGCAAAAGAACTGCTCAAGCTGCTGTTAAAATAGCGGTTGATATGGTTAATGAGGGGTTAATTTCTAAACAAGAAGCTTTAATGAAGGTCGAGCCTCGCCAGCTAGAACAATTACTTCATCCTACTTTTGAGACCAAAGCTTTACAAAACGCTCAAATAATAGCTAGTGGGCTTGCTGCTTCACCAGGCTGTGCGACGGGAAAAATTGTTTTTGAGGCTAAAATGGCCAAGAAATTAGCTGATGCCAATGAAAAGAGCATTTTAGTACGTCAAGAAACTTCTCCTGAAGATATTGAAGGTATGCAATCTGCTGAAGGTGTTTTAACTGTTCGGGGTGGAATGACTTCACACGCTGCTGTTGTGGCTAGAGGTATGGGAAGATGTTGTGTTTGTGGTTGCGAAAGTGTTGTAGTTAACACTTCAGAAAAAACGTTAACCACTAAAGATGGCCAAATATTTCATGAGGGAGATTATATTTCGTTAGACGGAACAACCGGTAAAGTATATAAAGGGGAAATTGCTGTTCAAGAAGTAAATATTAGCGGAGATTTTGAGACATTTATGAGTTGGGCAGACGAAACTCGCCGTCTGGAAGTTCATGCTAATGCGGATACTCCGCAGGATGCTTTAATAGCTAAAAAATTTGGCGCTGAAGGTATCGGTTTATGTCGTACTGAACACATGTTTTTTGCGCCTAATCGAATTTTGAATTTCCGTAAAATGATTGTTTCCACTTCTTTAGAAGATCGCAAAAAAGCTTTAGCTAACATTTTACCTTATCAAAAAGAAGACTTTAAAGAATTATTTAAAATAATGTCACCATATCCGGTAGTTATTAGATATTTGGACCCACCGTTTCATGAGTTTTTGCCTAAAACAACTAAAGAAATTGAACAGTTAGCTCAAAGCTTAAATATTACAACTAAAGAGTTAGTTAACCGTATAGATAAATTAAAAGAATTTAATCCGATGATGGGACATCGTGGTTGTCGTTTAGCAATTACTTATCCGGAAATTGCTATAATGCAAACTATAGCTTTGATCGGTGCGGCTATTGATGTCAAAAAAGAGGGCTATGAAGTTAAACCTGAAATTATGATTCCTTTAATTGGCGATGTAAACGAATTAAAATATCTTAAAGATGTAATCGTTAAAACGGCTGATGAACTAATAACAAATGCCGATATAAAATTAAGTTATAAAATAGGGACAATGATTGAAGTTCCAAGAGCGGCCTTATGCGCTGATGAAATTGCTAAAGAAGCTGATTTTTTCTCCTTTGGAACTAATGATTTAACTCAATTTACCTTTGGCTTTTCACGAGATGATGCAACTAAATATTTAAATGATTATTATGATAAAAAAATATACGAAAGCGATCCTTTTGCTAAGTTAGATAAAAAAGGTGTTGGTAAACTAATTCATCTGGCAGCTAAACAAGGAAAATCTACTAATAATAATTTGACTTTAGGTATTTGTGGAGAACATGCTGCTGATGCATCCAGTGTTGAACTTTTAGACAAAATTGGTTTAGATTATATTTCGTGTTCACCGTATCGAATTGTATGTGCTCGATTGGCTGCTGCGCAATCATCCATAACAGCAAACCAATCAAAATAGATTACAATTTGTCCTTAACTCGCATAATCATTAAAGAGGATGGTACATGATTTAATAAAATGTCAATTAGTACTCAGGAAACTTATATAAAGCCCTGAGTCAATTTTTATTTTAATAACAAAGAATTAATTGAATTTTAGAAAATAAAAATTTTATAAAAGCAATAGAAAAAGAAATAAATAGGTTAGGTAATAAGTTAAATTCTATGGATATTAAGAATATTTTAAGAATTATGGTTTATCCTAACGTATAAATTCAAGTATTTATAACATAATTACAATCCTTTTAAATAAGGTGATAATATGTTTATTACATCTTATTTTTTTTATTTAATATAATTTATTGGGGGATAATTTATGTTACAAGTATTAGGAAGTCTTTTTATTATTATGACCGGTAGTTTATTACATTTTTTATATGAGTGGTCTAATAATAACAAACTGGTTGGTTTTTTTGCATCTGTCAACGAATCAACTTGGGAGCATATTAAGTTAGCTATTACACCTGCTTTTTTATGGTTAGTTGTTGAAAGACATTTTTATTTTTCTAATCCCAATTTGTTTTTTGCTAAATTTATCAGTATGTTAGTAATGATTATAATTATACCAGTAGCATTTTATACATATAAATTTTTTACTAGAAAAAATTATTTAGTAATGGATATTGCGATATTTGTTATTGCAGTTATAACAGGGCAATTAGTGTTTTATTTATTGTTGAATTATTGTATTGTGAATAATTATTTAAATCATATTGGAATATTAGGTTTAATTTTTATTTTCTTTAAATATATTACAAGTACGTATGTTCCCAAGAATAATTTTTTGTTTAAAGATCCTATTACCGATACTTACGGAATTAATTGTAATAAGTAGTATAATAGAAGAATTTATGTCTTCTTTTTTATTATAATAATATTGAGGATGATGTAAAAAAATACTATTATGTTAGTATACAGAATAAAGCGCTTAAAATATTCAAGTAATAGATTCGTTTAAGTAATAGATTGCCATAAATAATTTG
>CALVQP010000007.1 GCA_944358225.1 uncultured Bacilli bacterium | reverse complement strand
TAATGAATTAAAATTATATATTATTAAAAAAGAAAATGAAGGAAAATTAAAGAAAGTAGCTAAAATAGCAGGATTAAATAAGTTTTTAAGGACGTATTATGGAATAGTAAAAAAGAAATATAAAGAATTAGGAATATGGTAATTCTTATTGTTTAACAGGTTTAAAAAAGACCTAGCAATAGGTCTGCGTTAGCATGTTTTGAAATATAAGCTTATAAAGTTTAAAAAATTTCTAAAAACTGTTGATTTTTATTAGCAAGTTTTGTTTGAATTTTTAATAATTTGTAAGAAATTAAACATGACAGTTATAACAGTAGTAGCAATAGCAGCCGTATTGGCTATATTTGTAGCGTTCATTGTACCTAGAATCAGAGATTCTGTGACTGAGACTATCGACGACAACGCTACTGGAACGACACAAGAAGCATGTGAAAATGCTGGTGGTACTTGGGATGATGCTAATAACAGATGTAATGAATAGTGAAGTCACAGAATGATAATTGAGAATAGCGATAAATTAATTTGTAGTCCAATACGGCTGCTATTGCGTAGTAAGTAGTGGCAAGATTGCTACTACTGTTATAACTGAAAAGTAAAAATATGTAAAAGAATTTTAATTTTATTGATAAACTTAAATCTTTGAGCTATAATAAGATTGTATAATAAAGGAGGGATAAATCTATGAAAGAGGCAACAGGAGAATTAAACATGACAGTTATAACAGTAGTAGCAATAGCAGCCATAGCCGCAATATTTTATATATTTGTGTGGCCAAGTATTCAACTAAATTTACAGGCAACATCAGCTTGCACTGGAGGACCTGGCAATACTGGAAAAACTGAAAAATACTCATGGGAGTGTGGCTCAGCTGGTGCAGATGGTACCTTTACTTGTAAAATAACGAACGGAGAAAGAACAACAACCAAAAAATGTGATAACGATACTCAATAGTTAATTGGATTGTATTATTAAGGAGGCTTATAATGAAGGAAGCTACAGGAGAATTAAATATGTCAGTAGTAGTAATTTCTACAGTAGCTCTTCTTGTGGCCTTTTTCTATGGTGTTATTTGGCCGATGATAGATAAGGGCCAAGAAGCGCAGGTTAATTGTAGTAAGGCGGTTTGTGAACCGGAACCAGATGATGAGGATGAGGGTTTGGTAAATTGTACATATAAAGATAAAAATGGAAATCCGCAAGAAATTCAGTGTAAATATAAAGGATAAAGGGTGATTTAGTAATGAGAGAGTCTATTGGTGGATCTCAATTGTTCATGATAGTGATAGTTCTTTTGTTGCTATTCACTGCTTTTTTATGTCTTTCAATAAATTATACAGCCGCTTATAAAGTTTCGGATTCGATTATTAATACTATCAAAAGAGATGAAGGCTATGTTCCGGATAACGTAAGCCAAGCCTTACAAGAAGCACACTATGTAACGCGAGCTCAAAATGGAAATAGTGTATGTCCAAACGCTGAGTGGACACAGATAGGGTTAGATGGTGAAGTATCTGTAGATAATAAACCAGCTATTTGTGTTAAGAAGACTAAAGTTTCCGAAGAAAGTATGCCGGATATGTATTATTATACTGTAAAAGTTTTTTATCGTGTGGACGTGCCGATTTTATCTAGTTTTAGTTTATCTACAACGGCGACAACCCCCAATATATATTCACCTTTAGATGATGGAATAAAGGAAAGTTAGGTGATTAAATGCGTGATTCAGTTGGTGGAACTTGGTTATTTGGTTTAATTATTACCTTCATGCTAATATTTGTTGGTTATCTAACTTTAATGATTAATTATTCCACAGTTTTTAAAAATAAAAATGAAGTAGTTCATATGATTGAAAGATATGAGGGAATGTCTGATTCTACGAAAATATTAATTAATAATTATCTGAGAAATTCTGGTTATTCATCTAAAGGTAGATGTCCTACGGAAGAAGGCTGGATGGGAATTGAAGAACTTAGTTCATCAGCTAGACCTGTGAATAATTCTAGTGATGCGTATTATTGCTATAAGAAGACAGATGCTGGTGATGCTGGTGATGATTCAGCTTACTATGATGTGAGATTATTTTTACATTTTGATATTCCAGTATTAGGACAATTAGGGAGTTTTGATATAAAAGGACAAACTATTAAAATTAAATATGCGATGTAAGGGAGGATATAGTAATGAATGTAATAGTAGCTAATAAATTTCAATCACAGTTAAATTCACTTCAAATAGATATTATTAAAAGTGTAAATGGTGAATTTGCTCCCGAAGAAATTACTGAAATGTTTGCTAATTTTTTCTTTAATAAGATGATATTGGATATAACTGCGTTAAGAGGTTATCAAAATATTGAAAATGTACGTAAATTAGCTTTAGGGATTGATATGAGTAAAGTTATTTTAGTACTTGATGATAGCGATATTGCGAGTTCTCAAAACTATATATCTCAACTTATTTCGATAGGTATATATAATTTTACACGTAATATCGATAATATTCCTTTTTTAATTGATAATCCTAATACTTATAAAGATGTGGCGCAATATCAAAAAATTGAAAATATTTCAGGCTCGACTGTTAATAAGCATGATACGGCAAAGTTTGAAATGGATGACATTACTTCAAGCGGATTTACAGCTATTGTGGGAGTGAAAAACGTTACTGATCATGCTGGGGCAACAACACTAATATATATGTTAAAAAAGCAGTTGCAAAGAAATTATAACGTTTTGGCTATTGAAATAGATAAAAGTGATTTTTTGTTGTTTAATGATAATGATATGATAACGACTTCATCTGATAAATTTAATAATGTTTTAAAATCTAGTAATACTTATGATATTATCTTGGTTGATTTAAATAATTCTGGAGCTGATGATGCTTGTACTGATATGCTTTATTTGTTGGAACCTAGTACAATTAAGTTAAATAAGATGATTAGAAGAAATAGAAATATCTTTGATTTTTTAAGAGGTAAAAGAATAGTTTTAAATATGAGTTTGTTGGATAATAAAGATGTAATGGATTTTGAATATGAATCTAAAAGTCAAGTATTTTATAATATTCCACCTCTTGATGATAAGAAAGATAAGCATCGTGTTTTAGATGATATACTAGCTAAAATGGGCTTTGCTAGACAAAAACGCCAAGACTTGGGCCAAGAAAGTGGTAAACTATTTGGCATATTTAAAAATAAATCTTGACAGTATAAGTTTGTAAAGGATATAATTTTAGTAGTTAGAAAGAGGTATGATTATGATAGATATAGCATTATTAATGGATCTTGAAACGTTTTGTACAACATCAGCGAAAATATGGCAAGTATTAGGATATATAATAATGATATTTAAAATCGTTATTCCTATATTATTATTAGTATTTGGAACAATTGATTTAGGTAAGGCTGTAGTTAGTAATGATGAAAAAGCAATTAAAACTGCAACGAAGTCATGGGCTTTTAGAGCTGCAGCTGCTGCATTAATTTTCTTATTGCCAGCAATCGTTAAGATGGTAATGACATGGATATTTGATCTTTCTGGTACAGATCTTGATTATAAGACTTGTTTAGATTGTGTGACAAATCCAGGTGCTTGTAAAGAGTCTAGATAAAATAACATTTAAAATGTTATTTTTTTCTTTTACTATTTTGTAATATCTTTTTATATGATATAATTTACGAGTAAGTACGGTGATTTTAATGAAATATAAAATATATATTTTTGTACCTCTATTCTTACTCACTTGTTTTTTTGTGTTTAGCGAGAGTGTAAGTGCCAAAAAGGAAATAGTTAAAACTTGTATTTATGGCGAGGCGCGTCTAGGAAATTTTGGATATTCAGATGCTAAAGTTGATATTTATAAAGACAAGAAAGGGTATTATGTAAAAAATGCTGTTTTAAATAACGTTGTAATACCGGATATAACTGGTGGGTTTTGGAATGTTGGTGATTTGGATAGTGCGGATCCTAAAGATAAAGGCACGGAAACTGAAACTATTGTAAATGCTAAAGAAAAGTCTGTATTTAAATACGTTGAAGTAAATGGAGCTGAAGCTGAAAAAAAGGAGCATAGAGTTTTAACCATTGATCAATTTTTTAAACAATATAATGATGATGAATCCGTAGAGTGTCCATCTACATTAATTTTCTCTGTTAGTGATGCAGATAATCTACAGGTGTTGTTGCTCGATGATAGTTTATCATCTGATGGTGATAATTGGGGGTTAAATGAAATAGAATCTGTAACATCTGAATATAGCACTCATAATTTTTTGGTTAGTAGTGGTATCTATACAACGCAAGCAAAAAATCCTGATGATTCAGAAGAAGAGTCCCAATCTGAAGAAGATGTAGAGCTAAATACTTGTGAAGGATTACTTGGTACAATAGATACAAATACAGGGGAATATGCTGAAAATACAACAGGATGGCTTTTACAGAAGATTTTCGACTATGGTAAATTGGCCGTTGCGGCTATTATATTTGGAATGACTATTAAAGATTATGTGCTCGCTTTAACGGCTCAAAATGATAGTAAATTTAAAACCGCTAACTTAAATTTAGTTAAAAGAATAATTTTCGCATTAATATTTTTCTTACTGCCAGAGATAGTTAATATAGTAGTTGGTGTGGTAGATTCTTCAACTTGCGGAATTAAGTAGATGGAGGTGAATTAGATATAATATGGATATTATTAATCGTTTTTTAGTATGGATTGATACAATTATTTATCGTTTTGTTGGCTGGCTATATCAATTATATTTTGCAATAAGTAGCGCAAGAATCGTTCGCGATGATATTTTCGAGTTATTCATACAACGTATATATATAATCTTAGGGATAGCTATGTTATTTTTCTTAGCTTATTCGGTTTTGCTTTTAATCGTTGATCCAAATAAAAGTATTAATGGTGGGGGCTATTCCATGGGTAAAATAGCTTCTAACACAATTATTTCAATTGTCATTATTGCCGTTGTACCAACATGTTTTAACTTTATATATAAAGCACAAGAAATTTTGTTAACCGAAAATATTATTGGAAAAATGGTTTTAGGTGGAACTTCTTCAAATAGTAGTAACTTAAAGGTTATATTTAATAATGAGGATTGTCAAAAAATATCACAGATTGATCCAGAAGGAAACTTAGAAGGGTGTGATGTAATTTATGAGGCAAGTGAAGATAATTTAAGTATGGAATTTGCTGGTAATTCTGTTGCCGTTGATATTTACTCTTCGTTTATTTACCCTAATATGGTTTCTTCAGCTAATGATGATGGAACTCAATATTCTGAGGCAGAATATTATTCAAAAGTGTATACATATAATGAGCTTAAATCTGCTGGATTAGATTTTAGTGATCAGGATAAATATTTGTTTAGGAAAGTTGAAGCCTATAATAATTGTCATGGTAATTCAAGTGAAAATGCTGGGCAATTATCGTATATTTATGGGAGTGCCGCTAATAAATGTGCCATGGATATGTTAGCAATGCATTCAGAGGATAAAGTGGAGAATATGGGGATTGAATACAGTTCTATTTTACAGTATGTAAAGACAACTGGAGATTTTGGAGCTTTCAGTTTATTGGCCACTACTATAGATAGCAATCAGACTATTTATAGTGCTATAGTATCTTTGATTGCTGGTGGCTTTTTATGTTATGTATTTATTTCTTATTGTTTAGATATGGGATTAAGAGCTGTTAAATTAGCGTTTGCACAGTTAATTGCACCTGTACCAGTATTTGCAAGGATAATACCACAGAAATCAGATATGTTTGGAAGATGGATAAAATTTACAACTTCTGCATTTTTTGAGGTTTTTTTGCGTTTATTTATAATATTTTTGGGAATATTTTTAATTAACAATTTACCGGAAAATACTCAATTATGGGAGGATACTATTTTTGGGCTTGCTGTCCCAACTTTGTCACTTGAAACGCCATTGATTGCTCAAATAGCCGCCTCTTTTGGGATAATTAGTTTTGCTAGAGCGTTTGTTATCATTGGTATTTTGATGTTTGTGAAGCAAGCACCAAATATTATTCAAGAATCATTAGGTATTCATGCTAATATTGGTGGCTTAAGCATTAAAAATAAACTTAATGGAATGCTTGGTATGCAAACTCTAAATAAAGTTGGTGGAGCTGCCTTAGGGGCTGTAACCGGAGGTATTGGTGCAGGTTTTATGGCTAAGAAGAACGGTGGACAGTTTTTAAGATCCGCTTTAATTGGTGGAAGACAAGGATTTAAAGCCGGAGGTAATCAGTTTAGAGCTCAAGGTCAAAGAGCTTACCGGGAAGTTACTGGTGATAGATATAATGGTTCTTTCATTCGAAGAGGAAGGTCTTTTACGGGTAATTTAGAATTCCAATATGATCGTCAAAATCGAATTAATCGTGATAATATAAGAAATCGCCATGAAGATATTGTTAGAGATTTTGAAAATAGTCAAGAATATAAAGATATAGTTGCTCAGCAAGAAACTAGAAGACAAAGAGTTATTAATAGTGTTGAAAATAGTCAAGAATTTAATGATTATATGAATAATGAAACTGGGTTATCACAAGCTGTTAATGACTTAAGAGCGCAGACTGCAAGACAGCAACAGGAAACTGCTAACAATCTTGCTCAAAAATTACAAGATATTAGGACACAGAACGATGAAGAAGAGAAAAGGGCAACACGTGATATGGAAGCTTATAAACAAGCTTATCAAGGTACGTATCGCATTGCTGAGACTGCAGCTAAAAACTATGCTGAAGCCCAAAAGCGTTTGGCTATTCAAAATGGAATAACAGATGCTGCACAATTAGATAGTATTTATAATAGCGCTAAAAATACGAGGTTGGCAGAAGAAATCCTTAGAAGGGATGATTCTCAGACTGCTCAACAATTTGCTAAAGATGTGGTTAGGGACTTTAATGCTGAATTACAAACTCAAATTAAAGCAGTTCAAGATGAGGCTGATAAGACACAGCAAGAACTTCAAGATAAATTACAAAAAGATATTGAAACTGCAACGAATGCAGCCAGAGAAGATACTCAAAATTACTTTAAATCTATTAATAGAGAATACAAAGAAGTTGTTGATAATAGTGCTGAGAAATTGGCTCAAAGAACTATTAAAAATAATCCCGGTAGCCGAAGACAGCAAGAATATGTTAATTCTAAATCGGAAGTTGGTTCATTACAAGAAGCTGAACGCGATAGAAATATGCGTCGAGCTTTAGGAGATTTCTTTAATAATAATAACAATAATAATGGCAATAGCTCATAATAAAAGGGAGGTATAAAAAAATGAATGGAGATTATTTAATACCAGCAAATTCTAAAAAATCACAGCTTATTTTGGGATTTTTTACGAAAATAGATCTAGTAATTTTTGCTTTAGGAGTTTTAATAACGATGACTTTGATTCTGGCTATTCCTTCCAGTGGGAATTTGACTTTGCTATTTTTGATATTATCCCCAGCGATGCTAGCAGGATTTTTAATAATGCCAGTGCCAAATTATCACAATGTTTTAACGTTGCTTGGTAATATTTATAGATTTTTTACTTCAAGAAGAATGTATTATTGGAAAGGTTGGTGTGTACGAGATGGCAAAAAACGCTAGTATTTCACGTTATAGTGAAGATTGGTTACCTGTAAAAAATATTATGAATGGAATGATTGAATTAGATAATGGTTTATATGTAACAGGGGTAAAAATAGAGTCTAAAGATATATTTATTATGGATCAACAAGCTCAAAATAATGTTATTTATGGAATGCGTAATTTTTATAATACTTTAGATTTTGAATTTTGGTTGGTTATTGCTGATAGACCAGTAGATATAAATTTGTATTTATCACAATTACAGGTATTGTATTCAAAAACTCCTAATCGAAATATTCGAAAAATAATTGATCAAGATATAGCTAAGGCTAACATGTTTATGAGCAGTGAAATGAGTGTGGTTGATACAGAATATTATATTTTGTTTAAAGAGAAAAAGTTAGAAATTATTCAAAAACAATTACATAATTTAATTGCTAATTTAGCAAATGCGGGAGTAAACTCCGCACAAACATCTAATTCGGATTTGAGAATGCTTTTAGATAATTTCTTAAATGGTAGTGTAAGTAGCACTTTTGGGACGGTGATGAGTTAATGAGTTTAAAAAGTGAAATAGCTCCTAAAGGATTAAATTTTAAACCAACAGAGTTTATGATTGGTGATAAATATGCAACTATATTTACAATAATTAGCTATCCAAAGTTTATTCAGCATGGTTATTTGGCTAATTTAACTAATATATCGGGAATTAAAATAGTAATTAAGCATATTCCAATCGGTTTATCGGTAATGCAAAAAATGATTAATAAAGAAATTGCTGATTTAAAAGCTCGTTTTCAAAAGGAAAATGATCATACCAATAGAGAAAGAATTCGTCAAGATTATGAGTCATTGGAACAATTTGTTTCGATGTTAGCAGCTACGCAATCAAGAATCTTTGATTTTCAAATGCATATTATGATTACAGCTGATAATAAAGAAGCTTTGGATATGAAAAAAATTCAAGTTCGTTCTTTTTTAGATGCTTTGGGAATGCGGGGAGTTGCTTTAATGTTTGAACAAGAAAAAGTATTAAAGTCAATGTTGCCAATTTTTCCAAAACAAGATATTGAAGATCGTATAGGAACCCCGATTCCTTCCCCTACAGTGGCTGCAATGTATCCTTTTGTGTTTGATAGTATAAAGGATCCGGGATTTTCAACTCTTTTAGGCGTAGATTTTTCTGGAGGCGTTGTTTTATTTAATCAATTTTTATATCAAATAAAAAAAGAACACAATCGAAATAATGCTAATTTAATTATTTTGGGTACTTCCGGAAGTGGTAAATCAACAGCAGCTAAGTTGATGTTAAGAAATCACATTCGTAATGGGTATAAAGTAATTGTAATTGATCCAGAAGGTGAAACAGAAGAATTAACTAGAAATTTAGAAGGAGATTTTATCGATTTAGGACGTGGGGGAGCCTTTGGAATGATAAATCCTTTGGAAGTTGTAGTTGATGCTGATGAAGAAGAAATTGCGCAAGGATTAGGGTATACAGTTTTAACGGGAACGCTACAACAGTTAAAAGCTTTTATGAAGTATTACTCACCTTCAATTGAAGATGATGTGTTAACGATGTTTAGTGAAGTAGTACAAGATACTTATAAACGTTATAAAATAGATTTTGATACAGATTTTACAACTTTCAAATCTGCAGATTTTCCGACTTTTGATGATGTATATGCGACGATTAAAGGGCGAATTTTATCGATGCCGGAAAAGACGCAAGAAAGAGATATTTTAGAACGTTTAGAAATTAAGGTTAGACCGCTTGTAAAAGAATTAAGATATTATTTTACAGGACATACAACTATTGAAGCAAATAGTGAGTTTATTGTTTTTAATATTAGAGAAATTATGAATAGTGATGAAAATATTCGTAATGCTTTATTTTTTAACATTTTAAAATATGCTTGGGGTCTATGTTTGGATAAAAGTAAAAATACAGTTATGATGGTAGATGAAGCTCATGTACTGCTTTCAAGTAAAAATGAGTTAGGAGCGGAATTTTTAGCCCAGATTCAAAGACGTAGTCGTAAGTATAATACGGGAACAATTATTATTACGCAACAGCCAACTGACTTTGCAGCACCTAATTTAATTACGCACGGAAAAGCTATTTTTGATAATGCATCTTATTATTTAATAATGGGTTTAAAAAAGCAAGCTGTTGATGATTTAGCGAAATTAGTTGACTTAAATGATAATGAAAAAGAAAGTATTAAATATTATAATCAAGGAGAGGCTCTATTTGTTTGTGGAAGTAGAAGAATGCGTATTAATGTTGTTTTAACGCAAGAAGAATTAGATTCCTTTGGTAGTGGCGGAGGACTATAATGAAAAAGCAAATTATATGAAAAATATAAAGATAATAAATTGCCAGAAAGAATAAGTCAAAGATGTTGTGACTTTATTTTACTAGAAGAAAAATGTAATGAATATAAATAAAGAATGAAAAACAAACAAGATAATCTGATAATGGTTGTGAAATGTAATAAAATATAAATGGTGGATCGTAAACAAACTTGTATACTGACATAATCAATGAACCTGTGAAAAAAATAAATCGTTTTGACTTACCATCTTAAAAATGTTACGATAAGCTTATAGGAAGGTGCTTATGAATAATATTGAAATTGAAATGAAGTATAAAATAACAAAGAAGATTTATGATGAAATAATTGAATGTTTTAAAATTGAGAATATAAAAGCAGAAGTAGAAAAACAAAATGATATTTATTTTTCTCCAATTCATTTTCCTTTTTTGGGTGGTAAAATTGATAATGAATGCCTTAGATTGAGAATATTAGAAAACAAAAATATTTTAAGCTACAAAAAATTTATTTCACCAACAAATAATGAACCTGCTCATTGTATTGAACATGAATTAGAAATTTCTGATATAGAAAAATTGAAGTTAATTTTAAATGACTTACGGATTAATGAAGAATTTACTTTAAAAAAAGAAAGAAAAAAATTTATTTATAAAAATAATATAGAAATATCATTGGATACCGTTGATAATCTTGGATATTTTATTGAATTAGAAATAATCAATCATAAAAATATTAATGAGTCTGTAAATGAAATAAATGAATTTATTAAAAAGTTTAAAATAACTGAATCAATGCGTAACTATGATGGATATTCATATTTACTATTTAATGAAAAAAAATAAAAAATCTAATTGTAATATATAAATTAATTGTGCTCCAGTTGGGCAAACAAAAAGAGAAAAACTTGCGCTTTCTCTTTTTATTTTTATCTGTTATAGAATTCAACGATTAGAGATTCGTTAATATCTTGGTTAAGTTCACTTCTATCAGGTAAACGAAGTAATTTTCCACTAAGTTTTTTAGCATCAAATTCGACGAATGCTGGACGAGATGTAACTGTTTCAACAGCAGCTAGAATACCTTTATGTTCTAAAGAGTTTTCTTTAACGGCTATTACATCACCAACTTTAACTTGATATGAAGGAATGTCTACCTTAACGCCATTAACAGTAATGTGACCATGGTTAACAATTTGTCTAGCAGCACGTCTGGTAGTTGCAAGACCTAAACGGTATACAACATTATCTAAACGACTTTCTAGTAACATTAAGAAGTTTTCACCAGTAATACCTTTCATCTTAGATGCTTTAACAAATAATTTATGGAATTGTTTTTCGTTTAATCCGTACATAAATCTTACTTTTTGTTTTTCTTGCATCTGGATTCCATATTCACTGATTTTTTTACGACGGTCATTACCATGAATACCAGGAGCGTAAGGACGTCTTGCTAATTCTTTACCATTTTCTAAAGTAGAGAAATTAAGACGACGTGATTTTTTGTAAACAGGACCAGTATATCTTGCCATATTTTTCTCCTTTCTTTATATTTTTCGCAATACAAGGAATTTGCTAGATAAGAATAATAGGGGAGTTTTAATTAATACTTTTTTTAAGGCAGCCTTAAATACTTGTATACTTTTGTTTAAAACACTTCTATATTCTTATAATAGCGCTGCCATACATCGCATAAAAGATTATAAACTAATATAAGAAAGATGTCAATAAAATGCCAATTTTTAATATTTATTGGTCTTATTTTATTTTTATGATTGGTTTTAAAAAAAATACAAAAAAATTAAAATTTTAATTCATTTTAAATATTTTAAAGATTTGAAAAGGTGATAAAGCTTAATTAAAAAGGCTCAAGACTAATAAAAGTGTGATATATTTATATTGGAAAAAGTAGAAAGGACAAATACTATGGAAAACAAATTTAAATTAACAAGAGAGCAAAATATATTTGTTGCCAAAAGAAATATTGTAGATTATATATGGAAAAGTGCTAATTTAGAGGGAATCGGTGTTACATATCCTGAAACACAGGCTATTTATGATGGGGGTGTTGTTAATGGTTTAACAGTTGATAAAATTATTACTATCAATAATTTAAAATATGCCTGGGAATTTATACTTGAAGATGAGGCGATAAATTATGATTTTAAAGTATAGTGTCATTTACATAAGCTAACTTGTGATAAATTAGTTTTAGAGCAAAATTTAGGGAGATTAAGAACAACACCTGTAAATATAGGAGGAACTTCTTGGAAAGGACAATTTCCTATTGAAAATCAAGTTAAAGAAGAATTAGATAATTTACTTAATCAGTCTGAAAAAACTAAAACTGAAATAGCAATAGAGATTATGTTATGGATTATGAGAAGACAAATGTTTATTGATGGCAATAAAAGAGTTGGCATGTTATTTGCTAATAAAATAATGATAGATAATGGATGTGGAATTATAACTATTTCACAAGAAAATCAACCTACATTTTTTGAAAAATTAATTAAATTTTATGAATCGGGAGATAATACTGATTTAAAAAATTGGCTTTATGAAACTTGTATTGATGGAATTGATTTAAATTAGAAAAATTACATGATAAAAAGTAAGGATGTATTAATTAATGCTTTACTTAACTCAACTTCTTTATTGAATGTTTTAGGCTATACAAGATGTCGAAAAATGTGGTAAAATAGTTTAGAGAAAGTAGGGCGAGATTTTGTGAGTAATACAACTTTTTCTTTACTAGCTATTGGATATTATATATTGTCAGTAATAATCGTTATAATAGTATTAAATATAATTTCTAAAAAAGAAAAAAAACAATATAAAGACGAAATAAATGCTTTAGAAAGAGATAAAAATTTAATTATATCAGCTTCTATATTAACGGAACTTAATAAAGTGGAGTCTTTAGTAAATAATGAGTCTTTAGAGGATACATATAATAATTGGCAGAGAAGATTTAAAAAAATTAAGGATGAAGAATTACCTAAAATTAGTGAACAATTATTAGAAATTGATGATTTATTTAGTGATAAAAAATATAAAAGTTTAAAACAAAAATTAGCTCAAGTTGAGTTACAAATATACTATATAAAAACAAGAGCCAATTTTTTATTAGAAGAAATAAAAGCTTTAACATTAAGTGAAGAAAAAAATAGAGAAACAATTACTAAATTAAAAGCTACTTATCGTGAGATATTTAATATATATAATAATAATAAAAGTGATTATAAATTGGTATCTTCACCGATAGAGTTACAGTTTGAAAATATTGATAAATTGTTTAGTGCTTTTGAAATTACTTTGGAAAATGGGCAGTTTGGGGAAGTAGGAAAAATAGTTAAAGCTATTGATGATAATATTGGAAATTTAAAATTAGTAATTGAAGAGACTCCATCAATAATTATGATAGGTAAAACAATTATTCCTAAAAAAATAAAAGATATTAAAGATATATCAAGTAAGATGATTAAAGATGGTTATAATTTAGAGTATTTGAATATAGATTATAATTTAGAGGAGACTAATAAGAAGATATCAGATATTTTTGCTAGGTTAAATGTTTTAAATATTGAGGATTCAATTTTTGAACTCAAAACAATGGTAGATTATTATGATACCCTTTATAATGATTTTGATAAAGAAAAAATTGCTAGAAGGATTTATGAGGATTATTCACGAAGTTTACTTGTAAAAGTAACTAAATTGTCTAAAATTAATAATGAGTTATTTAAAAAACTTTCGGCGATTAAGTTTAGTTATGATTTAACAGATGATGATGTAAAAGTTGTAGAAGTTTTAAAAAAGGAATTTAAAGAAATTAGAACTAAATATGATGAAATAGTAGAGTTGCATCGGCTAAAAAAGACTGCGTATTCCCGTTTAGGAAAAGAAATGGAACTTTTAAATGTGCGTCTTTGTAAAGCTGAAGAAAAGTTAGAACATGCTTTAAGAACTTTGGGAAGTTTAAAGGAAGATGAATTAAGAGCTAGAGAACAATTAGATGAAATAAAAGAGATACTTAAAAAAGCTAGAAGTAAGATTAGAAGTTTTAAATTACCAGTAGTTCCTAAAAAATATTATGTAGAGTTATCAGAGGCGACTTTGGCTGTTAAAGAAATGGTTGCTGAGTTAGAAAAAAAACCAATATCTATAAAAGTATTAAATACGAGAGTGGATACTTCTAGGGATTTAGCTTTAAAATTATTAAATACGAGTAATGAAACAGTTAAAACTGCTTGGATGGCCGAGATGGCTATTGTTTATG
The DNA here is from genome assembly GCA_944358225.1 of uncultured Bacilli bacterium. Classification (GTDB taxonomy): domain Bacteria; phylum Bacillota_I; class Bacilli_A; order RF39; family UBA660; genus HGM10766. The sequence continues at coordinate 9,472 of CALVQP010000007.1, read as the reverse complement.
GAAATAGATATCGAGTTGTAAATAGAGAGATTGAATTAGGTCTTTCTAAGGCGGAAAGTTTATTTAATCGGGGAAACTTTAAAGCCGCATTAGAAAATGCTATCAATGCTATTAATGTAGTTGAACCTGGTATTCATAAACGTCTTTTAGATGCTTATCAGAAATAGGAGAAAAGATATGAAAAAAGTAATAATAGGAATAGTTGTTGTAGTTTTAATTGCTATAGCTATACTTGGTAATATAGATTTAAAAAAAGAAGATGACGATTTAGAAAATACTAAAGTTAGTGATGCTTTAAAGTTTAAAAATGAATATGAGAAGTATAATAATGTTATAAATGAGAATAATCAAAAAAAATATCCAAGTGTTAGTATTGATAAAAACAATCCCATTAAATATTCTAATGTAGATGAAATTGTTGATGTAATCGAAAATAAGACGGGCATAATTTATTTTGGTTATCCGGAGTGTCCTTGGTGTCGTAATGCCGTGCCAGTGTTATTAAATGCGGCGATTTCATCAGGCGTTGGACAGATTTATTATCTTAATACCAAGGATATTCGTAATGAAATGCAGATAAATGATGATGGAAAAATAGAAGAAGTCAAAGCTGGTAAAGATGGGTATGATAAATTATTAGAAGCAATGGATAGTATTTTAGAAGAATATACGCTATTAGATCAAGATGGTAATGAAGTAAGTACAGGAACAAAAAGATTATATGTACCGTTAGTTGTATTTGTTAAAGATGGCGAAATTGTGGGTCATCATTTAGATGTTGTAGAATCATTAGAAGATCCTTATACTAATTTAACTGGAGAACAAACGGAAGAACTTTATAATATTTATTTAGATAATATTTTGAAAGTTACCGATACAGCGTGTGATGAAAGTTGTTAATAACAACTTTTTTTTATGAAAAGTCCTTAATTTACGCGAAAATTGTTGAATTATGAAAAAATATATTTTATAATTTTTGTAAGATGTGATAGCAAGAAAAGGTGATGCACATCATATTCAGAGGGCTTGTTGAATTAATTCTTGGTCCTTATTACAAGAATTTTTTTATGAGGCTTAAATCGTAGGAGGGTGAAATGGAAAAGAAAAATGAACTAGCAAAAGAAGAAAGAACAATATTTATTGTATTAGCTATTATAATCATGATAGCTATTGGGGTTTTAATTACTTGGTATTTTACAAAAGATAAAGATTTAGAAGATACTGATAAAGATACCAGTGATAAGGTTGTAGATAAGCAACCTAAAAAGGATATAAGTGATGATACACAAAGTACGTATGTACCTAAAACTGAAGAAGTAATAGTAAGTACTACGAAGTTAAATGATGAAGAAGAAGTAATTGCAATTGTGGATACTAGTGAGTCAAATACAGATTCTTCTAATAACAATGATAATAACGAAAAAGAAACAGGAAGTTTAGTACCAAGCATTAAAAATGTAGTAAAATTTGATAATAGTGAATTTTATTTAACAAGTGAAATAGTTGATTTTGCTACACTTTATCAAGAAGATTTAAAGGTAGCAAATGCTAAAGTAACTAATGTCTTATATAATGGTAGTGATAATAAGGACGCCTATAAGATAAGCAATGAGAGCATGGTAGAATTTTTACTTAGCGGAGATTATACAGTAACTGTAGTTGATGATAATAATAATGAATATGTCTTTAATGTGACAGTAATGACTGATGAAGAATTTAAAGAAGAGCTTAATATTAAGAAAGCTTATATTGATAGTCTTTTAGCAAGTGAAGATTTAAAATATTATGATCAAGAAAAACTAACGGCATTTAGAAGTGCTTATGAAAACTTTGTAACTACAAATTTTGAAAGTTTATCTTTACAAAAAATAAGTTATTTAGAAATAAAAAGTTTACTTGCTTCTTTAGAAGAAAATAAAGATGCTAGTGCTGATATAGCGACTTTACAACAATATGCACAAAAGATAGCCGAAGAATTTAGTGAAGATGATTATACAGCTTTAACTTATGCTCAGCTAAAAGAAGCAATAGAGCAAGCTGGTCAGATAACGGGTACTGAAAGTAATGTTAGTGCAGCTATTAAAGCAGCTTATGAAAATATTGCTAAAGCTATTGCTAATTTAGAAAAAAAGGATAGTACTGATTTAGTAGAAGAAGAGATTAAAGAAGAAGAAAATCAGGGTCCAGAAACTGATGTAGTAGAAGATGTAGAAATAGTGGAAGATAGTCAACCACAAGAAGACAGTACTGATACAACTTCAGTAGAGTTAGAAATAAATGAAGAAATTATAGAAGATTGATCCCATCAATCTTTTTTTAAAACCTGGAAAAGTTTTCTAGACAAACAAATAATTTTTCATTATAATAAATGGCAATGAAAAAGGAGGCTTCTTCTAATGGCTAAGAATATTCCAGTTATGCTTTTAAAAGGATTAATATTATTACCTTATCAAGAGGTAAAATTAGATTTAAATAATAAAATTAGTAAAAAGGTTATTTCTTTAGCTTCTAATAATAAAAATGAAGTTTTAGTTATTTGTCCTAAAGATCAAATAGAAGAAAGTCCCGGAGTAGAAGATTTACCGGATGTTGGGGTTGTGGGTCATATTAAAAGTAAAATGGTTTTAACTGATGAAGATGATGGCCCTTTGAGAATTACAATTACAGGTCGAAAAAGAGTAGTTGTAGATGAGTATTTAAATAAAACAGATGATAGTGATATTTTAATGGCTGCAGTTCATGAAGTAGATTTACCAAAGTTTAGTGATATGGAAATCAAAGCCGTAAAGATAAAACTAATGGAAATTTTGCAAGATTATATTACGGCTTATCCAGAGGTTTCTAATAGTGTTTTAACGAGTTTGAAGAAAACGAAAGATTTAAATAAAATAACGGATATTATTACTTCTTTTGTTCCTTTGAAATTTCAAAAGAAACTTATTTATATGCAAGAAATAAATGCTATAAAAAGAGCTACTAATTTAGTTCATGATTTAAAATTAGAATTAGAAGTATTAAAAATAGATGAAAAAATAGATGAATCCGTTCGTTATGAATTAGAAGAGAGCCAAAGAGATTTTATATTAAAAGAAAAGATTAAAGAAATAAAAAAAGAATTAGGGGAGGAAGATGTTAAAGAAAGTGAAGTAGAACACTTTAAAAAACAAGTTGAAAGTTTAAATATTTTAAAGACTAGTAAAGATAAATTTTTAAGAGAAATACGGAAGTATGAAACGGCTTCGGAATTAAGTCCAGATGTGGCTGTAATTCGTAATTATCTAGATTGGACTTTAAATTTGCCTTGGGATCATCAAACTAAAGATGAAACTAATTTAGACAAAATAAAAAAATCCTTGGATAGTACGCATTATGGAATGGAAGAAATAAAAATGCGTATTTTAGAATATGTAGCTGTTAAAAGTCGTAATAAAAATATTAAAACTCCTATTATTTGTTTAGTTGGTCCACCAGGAGTAGGTAAAACGACTTTATCTATGGGGATTGCTAAAGCTTTAAATAAAAAGTTTTATAAAATAAGTGTTGGAGGATTAAATGATAGTGGAGAACTGGTAGGACATAGAAGAACCTATTTAGGAGCTAATCCAGGAAAAATTATTCAGGGTATTAAAAAATGTAATTCTAACAATCCGTTAATTTTAATTGATGAAGTAGATAAAATGGTTAAAGATTATAAAGGAGATCCAGCTAGTGCTTTACTTGATATTTTAGATCCGGAACAAAATAAAATGTTTGTCGATAATTATATTGAAGAACCTTTTGATTTATCTAAAGTTTTATTTATTTTAACGGCTAATAGTTTATTTGATATACCTAGTGCTTTATATGATCGTTTAGAAATTATAAATTTATCTTCTTATACGCAATTTGAAAAATTAGATATTGCTAAAAAATATTTATTGCCAAATATTTATAAAGAACATGTTATTGAGGCTAAAGATATTAAAATATCTGATGATGTGATTTTAACTATTATTAATAAATATACTAAAGAATCAGGAGTTAGAGAATTAGAACGACAACTTAATAAAATTGTTCGTAAAGTAATAATTGAAGCCATTAGAAATAAAAAGGAAGTTAAAATTACAATTAAGAAAAGTGATTTAAAACAATATTTAGGCACACCTTTTTATGATGATAGCAATAAGACTAGTAGTAAGATTGGGTTAGTTAATGCTTTAGCTTATACTCCTTTAGGTGGTTTAGTTTCGCCAATTGAAACAGTAATGTATGAAGGAAAAGGAGATCTTAATTTAACCGGTTCATTAGGAGAAGTCATGAAAGAAAGTGCTGAAGTAGCATTAAGTTATATTAAAGCGCATGAAAATTATTTTAAAACCAAAGAAATTTTTAAACATAAAGATTTTCATATTCATGCCTTTTCGGCAGAAGTAAAAAAAGATGGGCCGAGTGCTGGTGTAGCAATTGTTACTTCCCTTTTAAGTGTTATTAAAAATGTTAAGATTGATAAAAAAATTGCTATGACGGGAGAAATGACTTTAAGAGGAGATATTTTAAAAATAGGGGGAGTTAAGGAAAAAATTATAGGGGCTTATAATGAGGGAATTAATAAAATTTTTATTCCTCTAGCTAATAAGTTAGATATTGAAGAAATTCCGCAAAGGATTAAAGATAATGTGGAAATTATCTTAGTTAAAGATTATAAGGAAATATATAATGAATTGTTTAATAAAAAGTAAGTTCTAGGAATAGAACTTTTTTCATACTATTTTGTAGAAAGAGGATGATAATATGAAGATGACTATTCCTTTTACGAAAGACATTTTATTTAAAAGTAAAATTGCAGAGGTTACATCGATATCTTTAGAACATGAGATGAATGTAAAAAATGGGGAAGTTAGTGGGAATTTTATAGTTAGTGGAGATTATAAGAGTCATGAGGTTTCTGTAAATAAGGAAGAATTTTTATATAAGTTGCCTTTTAATGTAGAATTAACTAGTAATATTGATTTGGATACTTTTAATTTAGAAATTACTGATTTTTATTATGAAATTATTGGGAGTGATGTTTTAAGAGTTAATATTGAGTTTGAGGTGGAAGCCAAAGAAATAGAAACAAAAGAAGAAATTATTGAAGAAGAAAAAGAAGATAGAGAGTTGGTAGAATTTCAAAGTGTTGATGATGATATAAAAGAAGTTAAACTTGATGAAATTATTACTTTAGAAGATGAAATAAAAGATGAAAAGATAAAAGAAAATGTAAAAAAGGAAGATCACACTGATAGTAAAGTATTAGAAGAAAATATGATTATGGCTGATGAAGTTACTCATGATGTTGAAATTAATGAAAAGAGTCAAGACGCTAGATTAGATGAAGAACAGGAAAAAACTATTTTACAAGCTGTTGATGTGGATAGTGAAGAAGAATATATAACGTATAATGTCCATATTGTAAGAGAGTTAGAAACATTAGAAAGCATTTGTCAAAGTTATGAGGCTTCTGTGGAGTTAGTTAAAGAATATAATAAAGTTGATAATATAAATATTGGTGATAAAATAATTATTCCAATTTGTGAAGATGAGTAAAACAATTGATGTTTTAAAACAAGTTTATAAACCTTTAAGAGTAACTTTAAAAGGAAAGACTACGATCTTAGAGACAACTTCGGGAAAATTTTTAGTCAAAGAAAAAAGAAAGGATTTACATGATATTTTTAATTATTTAAAGGGACGTAATTTTGAGGCTTTTCCATCTTTAATTGATGATACAAGAACTGATTTAAATGTTTTTGAATATATTGATGAATACCCTATGCCAAAAGAACAAAAGGGCTTAGATATCATTGATTTAGCGGCAGCGTTACATAGTAAAACTACTTATTATAAACCAGTAAGTGAAGATAAATATAAGCAAATATATGAAGATATAGTAAATAATGTAAAATACTTACAAACTAAATATCAAAATCTTTTTTTGATAATTGAAAGTAAAGTTTATATGTCTCCAAGTGAATATTTATTAATAAGAAATTCCTCAAAAATAATGGCGAGTTTGGACTTTGCTTTGAAAGAAGCTAATGGGTGGTATACGCAAGCTAAAGAAAAAAATAAGGAAAGAGTAGCTTTAGTTCATAATAATTTAAGTACAGATCATTATTTAAAAAGGGATAAATCTTATTTAATAAGTTGGGAAAGAGCTAAGGTGGATACTCCAGTATTAGATTTGGTTACTTTTTATAAAAATGAGTATTTTAATTTGGATTTTGAGACAATTTTAGAAAGGTATTTAAGAAAAAATCCTCTTAATGAAGAGGAAAAAAAGCTATTTTTTATTTTAATTTCAATTATCGATGAAGTTACTTTAGATAATACTTGTGAATTTAATTCTTGTAAGAAAGTACGGGAAGTGCTAGATTATTTATATGTTACTGAAGAGTTAATAAGGCCATATTATACGATACAAGAAGAAAAAAAGGAGGGCAACTTCGATAAGTAAAATAAATATATTAAAGCGCAAGGGTAAGATTAAAGTTATTACAACTTGATAAAAAATCAAAACTGATAAAGCTAGAATGGCAAAAACACTAAATATTCCTCCTCCGCAAGGTCTTTTGGGACACATATACATCACCTTACTTTATCGTATGCTATAAATTATTAAAAATATGGGTATAGGTCTAAGAATAACAAGATGATTATAAATTTTGTTATTTTCTTTTTTATGATATGGTAAATAACGATGAAAAACTAGGGAATTGACATGATAGTTGGCGTTGACATTTAAAATATAACTAACTATAATATAGGGTTAAGAGGTGTATATAATTAATGAATAATAATGAATACAATTATACTTTGAAAAAAGTTACATCTATTGCTACAGCGGCTACTTTTGGAGCTTTTATGGGAACAACAGTATTTGCTAGTGATAGGAATATGAAAGTAAGTTTAAATCAAGAGGAAAGCATGTTAGAAGTTGGGCTTGATAGTACAATAGATTCGCTTTATCAACAACAAATGAATTATCTGGTTACTACGCAAAAAAGATTGCAGGATTTTTTTGAAAAAGTTGATACTAAAGGAATAATAAAAACTGCTTTTCCTTTAACTTACAGTGTTGCATATGCGGATTTAAACTGTCAAACAATTAATTATGGGCCGGGAGCATATAAATATATTTCTAACAATCCTGATCTTTTGGCAGAAATAGAAAAAAATAATACCATGATTTCGACATTAAGAATTCAAAGGAGCGGAAACTCGCGAGATACAGATTATGGTTTAATAGCTGATACAAATTCTTTAAATGGATTTAGACTACAAACTGAAGAAGATCGTCAACTTATTAAGCAATTCACTCAAGTAGTCGGATACAGATATTTAATAAGTGATAGTTTATTAAACTTGTTATCAAACATAAAAAATAATAATTACATAGATGAGCAAATCTATAACGATGCTTTAGATGATATATATCAAAATCAAATGTCATATTTAAATAGTACTCAAAAATTACTTCAAGATTTTTATAAAAATGTTGATACCCAAGGAATAATTAAAAATGGTTACCCATATGCATATAACGCAGCATTTGTAGATTTGAATTGTGAGATAATTAGTTATGGAACTGGAGCGTATGCATATATTTCAAATAATCCTGATCTTTTAGCTGAAATTGTTAGAAATGAAAAAATAATTTCTCTATTAAGGATTAAAGCAGGAGATACTGCGCGCGATACAGATTATGGAGTGATTATTGATCCGTCTGTTCCGGTGGGAATTAGGTTTCAAACAGCCGAAGATAAAAAGCTTATTAATGAATATACAGATAGATTAGGGATTCCTTATAGTATTAATCAAACAACTATTCAATTTTTATCTAATATTCAAACACTTCAAAATTATGATTCGTTGTCTAGATAATTAAAAGTTGAAGATAAATGTAGACATAAATGATATGAACCCCGTTTCTTGGACAAAGGAAACGAGGTTTTTATATGAGCAAATTAACTTATGAAGATAAAACTAATCTATATAATGATAAAAAGAGAGGTATGTCGATAGGAAGTCTATCAAATAAATATAAGATAAGAAAAAGTGTAATTAATTATCTAACTGCATTAATAGATAAACATGGAATAGATATTTTAAGAACAAGCAAAAACAAAATTCATACTAAATATGAGAAACAAGAAGCGATAGATAGAGTTCTAATTAACGGTGAAGCAAAATGGGCTGTAACATTAGATATTGGATTATTGGGTAAAGGAATGTTAGACAATTGGATTAAAAAATATCGTGAAAATGGTTATAATATAGTTGAACGAAAGCGAGGACGTCCAGCTATGAAAAAGAAAAGAAAAGAAGCGAAAAGGAATGAAACTCAAGAAGAAAAGATAAAAAGGCTTGAAGAACAAGTTCAATATTTATCGGCGGAGCTAGAATACTCAAAAAAATTGAGAGCCGTTGTTCAAACAAGGAAGAATCAACAACAGAAGAAAAAGTAAATGTTGTAAGTGAACTTCGGCTAAAATATCCTTTAATGATTCTTCTACAAGTATCTGGTTTAGCTAAATCAGTATATTATTATACCTTGTCTAAAACAGATAAAGATGATAAGAATAAAGAAGTTATTAAGAAAATTAAAGAAATATTTATTAATAATAAAGAAAAATATGGTTATCGTAGAATTACTTTAGAACTTAAAAATCAAGGGTATAATGTTAATCATAAAAAAGTATATAGGATTATGGTTAAATTAGGATTAAAACCTTTAAAAAGAAATAAAAGAAAATATTCATCATATAAAAAAACAGTTGGTAAGATAGCAGATAATTATATTAATCGAGAGTTTTACGCAGATAAACCAAATCAGAAATGGTACACAGATGTAACTGAATTCAATCTTCGAGGAGAAAAGATTTATTTATTTTTAATGGCGAAGTAGTATCTTATAATACTTCTAAATCACCTAATTTAGAACAAATAAATGATATGCTCAATAAAGCATTTGATAATAAAGATTTAGAAGGATTAATATTACATTCAGATCAAGGCTGGCAATATCAGCATCAATCTTACCAACAAAGACTAAAGAATAAAGGTATTAAACAAAGCATGTCTAGAAAAGGAAATAGTATGGATAATGGCATGATGGAAAACTTCTTTGGGCTTTTAAAAACAGAAATGTTTTATGATCAAGAAGATAAATATGAAAATATAGATGAACTGATTTTGGCAATTGATGACTATATTAATTATTATAATTATGATAGAATTAAAGAAAAATTAAAAGGACTGTCTCCTGTAAATTACAGGTTACAATCCTCTAATTAGAAACTATTCATAAACTGTCCAACTTTTGGGGTTCAGTTCAAAGTGTCTGCATATTATAACAACACCTTTTTATTATAATAATTATATCAGAAAATATTTGCGAAGAAAAATTTGAGAAATTTGCTCTTTTTTGCTGATTTTCTTTTAAATTATTGAC
>CALVQP010000006.1 GCA_944358225.1 uncultured Bacilli bacterium | reverse complement strand
CTGATAAGACAAATTAAAAACATTATCAAACTTCAATCCCGTTTTAGCAAGAACTTGTTTTTTTATTCCCAAAGATTTTACTTCTCTAATTCCGCTAACTACCTGATTTGTTTCTTTAAAGAGTTCATCATTTTGCTCTTTTAATTCTTTATTTGCTTTTTTCATTCTTGGCGTAAAATACTTAGTTATAAAGAAAGTTATAAGGGCAAATATAATTACTTCCAAAGCAATAATCATATTAATTTTAATAAAAATAAACACAATAATAATAGCAGCTATAAATCTACTTATCAAATCTACAAAACGCATAAAAATACTAATAATCATATCTGTATCATTATGAATTCTATTCGTAATTTCACCTACGCCATGTTCTTCAAAAGCTACAGCTGGCATATCAATAACTTTAGCATATAACTGCTTTTGAATATCTTTTAAGACTGTGGATTCCAATCTATTTTGTAAATAATTAACAAAAGCATTAAGTCCTGTGTCTGCAACAAAAAGAATTAGATGTAATAAAATAAATAAAACTGCTTCAAAAAATTTACCTTCAGTTAAATTTTGTAAAATAAACCCCCATAAAGCAGAATACAACAAAACAATTAAGTTAGAAATAACTAAGGTTACTGCTAATAAAATAATTTTAAATTTTTCTTTAACATAATATGGCTTTAAACTCCTTAATAATTGCACTACTTTCATGTTACTGTTCCTCATCTTCATTATCCGGAATTCTAATAATTATTTCCCCACTTTTAGAATACAAATACTTTTCTCGAGCATATCTAGCTACATAATCCGGATCTTGTAATTTTACTACTTCTGATTTTAAAGCACTTTCATCTTCTAGTAACTCTTCATACTGAGCTGTTAAATCAGCTACGGCTTTTTTATTTTCTAAAATAGTAACCCAATTTGTAAAAAAAGTAGTTCCAAGTATCACAATTAAACCAATTAAAAGACATGTTAAAATAGTCATTCTACGCTTTGCTTTTTTCGAAACTTTCTTCTTCATATCATTACCCACTTTATTATCGTAGATAATTATATCATTTATTTTTTAAACTTCCTATAAATTTTAAGCGATTTGACATTATCTTTATATTTTTTTATAACACATACCCCTAAAACATATCCTATAACAACCATGGCAATAAAATAAAGATGAAATATGCCGTAATTAATTTTATATATAAGAATAATAAATAATAAAACCATATTTAATATAAATAAAAAAGTTACTAAATATTTAAAAAAAGGTTTGTAATTTCTAATTAAATATTCATTAAACATATTAAAGATACAAAAAAATACTCCATATAAAAAAGAAGCTATAAAAGAAATTAACTGTATTTTATAATCCATTATTTAAATAATTTAGCTATAAAGCCATTATCCTTTGATTTTTTATTATCGTCCATATAACTAAAACTATCAATTTGTCCTTTAATTGAAACATTTCCATCATGCGTATCTAACTTTACTATTTCTAATTCGCTTCCCTTTAATAAAATCATTCCCATATTACTTTCCATTAAAAATTCTTCATTATCAAAACTAACGATTTTTTTAATTCCGGTTAACATTATTTGTTTTCTTTCATTAATTTGAAGTTGATGTGATACTGTTGAAATACTTTCTATTAACTTATCCATATTCTTCCTCCTAGTAAAAAATATGATTAAGTTTTTATTTTTAGCACTAAAAAACTTCCGTTTAGGAAGTTTTGATTATTCACTATCTTGTTTATTATATTCTTCTAAAATAGCATCTTCAAACATTTTACGTACATCTTGATTAATTGGATGAGCTATATCTCTATAATCACCAGTAGCTGTTTTTCTACTAGGCATTGCAATAAATAGCGAATTTTCTCCTTCAATTATTCTGATATCATGTACTGCAAAAGAATTATCTAAAACTACAGATGCAATTCCTTTCATACGTGAATTTTCTTTTTCAATTTTGTGTACGCTTACTGATGTAATTTGCATAACTACTCTCCTTCTAAAGTATGTTTCAACTTAATATAAGTGTATAGCAATATTTTGATAAAATCAATAGAAAATTAGTATTTTTGACACTAGATATATTCTATTTTTACTTCTTTAGTAATTACATCACAATAAGAAAAACTTTTATTTTCCCCATCTACCATTACTGTAAATATATTAGGATAAACTGCCGAGATATAGCCAATATAATTTTCTATTTTATTGCGCATACCATAAACGGTTATAGATACTGCCTGATTTAAATGACTTCTAATTTCATCTTTAATAAAATCAGTATTCAATAAAGTCCCCCTATCTAGGATATCCTACATACATTAAACCTGTACTTTTTATACCTCCCATTCCATCTTTGCCGTATTTTGTTTTAGCTAACATTGATACTAAATCGATTTCTTTACCACGCTCAGTTAAAGCTAAAGTTAAGGCAATAATAGCCGGATCTAAAGCATGGATATTGACACGCTTAGGACTAGAAGCAAAATTTGCTCCCGCTTTAATTAATTCTTCATAGTTACTTTGGCAAGCTCCAGCAATAATAACTAATTTTTCATGACTTTTTTCATATTTTCGGGCAACATTTACAGCTTTAACAAAATTTTCGGTATTCTTATAATTATGTATGTCTTTAATATCCCCTTTTTTTCTATAATACGCATCATGACCGGTAATTATTACTATATCTGGTTTAATTTCTTCCAGTAATGCAGGTAACTCTGAAGCAATATTTTTTTCTTCTATATTTTTACCAATCGCTAAGACATTAGCCTCCTTATAAAAATTTAAACATCTTTCTAAGTAAGAACTATCCCCATCAATATGCAAAAGCTTCGGTGGTAAAAAGAAAAAGTCACTTCTATCCATCAACAATTCGTCTTTAACCTCAGTTATAAATTTTTCATCATTTAAATTTACCGGTTTTTTAACTTTAACTAAATCGTTTAAGTAACTATCAGCATAAAGTCTTACATCAACACCTTTTAAATAATAAATATTATTTTTCACGTTTATAACTAAAAAAGTTGTATCATTATTGTAACTTTTTCGTGTTACATAATCACCCTTTTTGATATTCATATAAAAATCACCATAATATTATATGATGATTTTAACTATGGGTTAAAATAATTTATTAATTACTTAACTCAGCTTTTTCAAAATAATAAATGCCATCTTGGCACTTTTTAAATACAAATTTATATTCTTGAAAATCTTTATAGTTATCTTTTGTTAACTCAAAACTATCCACCGCATTCCATCACTCTATAATATCCTTCATTTTTACTATCATACAAATACCCTGGACAAATAATTTTTAGAAATAGAATTATTAACTAATGTACTTAAATTTAATAAAGAAGTTTCATAATCTAAAATATTATAATTATAGTTAGAAAGCATTATTAATATCTCATCTAAATAATCAGACATTTCTGGTATTTTCATCAAATTATCAATTATTTCTCTTTGTTTTGCTATTTTATTGAAATCTATCTGACATAATAATTGACTCTTTCTTACCATATCAATTTCTTTATAAGCCTCTAAATACTTTATAATATACATCTTTACATCTAAGCTTTTTATATCACAAAGTAATTCTAAATATTTCAACATAAAACTATTCTCATTAAAGGTTCCCAATTCATCTAACAAAGCTATTATCTTAAGTTGATCATTTAGACAATACTCAAGACATAATTCCTGATATAATGCATAATTATTAATAAAATTTTCTAACTTTTCTAAGTTTGTACCAAAATAAGAAACATACACATCTTTAATTTGTTCATTATTTAAAAGTTTACATGCTTCATTAAATGTTTTAATATCATTGTCATTCTTTAATAAATTACTTAAATCTTCTTTAATTGTAAAAACATCATTATAAATATATTCTTTATTATTACAATAAATATAAATAGTATGTGCTAAAGTTGAGGGATTATAACTTGTTATTATTACCCCATTTAAAATAGACTCAACATTTTTTATATACTCATTTTTAGATAATTGAACACTATATTCTAAGTCATTATTTTGATTATAAAAGTTAATCATTCTTAAAGATATACAATTTTCAAAACTATGAGATGCAACATGTGTATTGATAGAGCAATCTACTTTTTCTAAATTCATACAATCTTTAAAACTATAAGGACAAATTTTTTCTACACTCAAAGGCAAATTTAAATATGATAGTATATTATTTGCAAAAGCATCAACTCCTATAGTTTTTAAAGTACTACTTAATTTAATATACTCTATGTTACAGCAAGAAAATGCTCCTGTTTTTATATCAGTTACCGTAGTATTAGCAAGATCTACCATTTTTAATTTAACACAATTAAAAAAAGCATATGATCCAATAGTTTTTAAATCACTTGGAAAAACAACTTGAAATAAATTTTTAAAAGCCTTAAAAGATTCTGTACCTATACTGACTAAGTGAGCTGGAAGAATAAGAATCTTTGCCTGCTTTAGCGACTCATCATATAAAGCATTTAAATATTTTAAATCATTATTAAAAACTAAATAATCATTAGTTAATGTATTAATATCCATATTTAAAAATCATCCCCTCAGGGTGCATATTATATAATAATCACTTAATTAAAGCAACTTATAAAGTATTTGCCAAGTCAATAAACACTTCTATAGGAACTTCTTCTGCTCTTTTTTGCAAAGATAGTCCATATTTTTTTAATATTTCATCTATTTTAACTAAATCATAATTTTTGAGATTATTCCTTAAATTTTTACGTTTTTGTCTAAAAGCATCCCTTACAAAAGTGAAAAAGAACTCCTCATTTTTTACCATATAATTATTTTTTTTAGCTACAAATTTTACTACTGCACTATCAACTTTTGGCACAGGATCAAAACAAGTATTTTTTACATCAATTAGTTTTGTTATATCAAAATAATAATTTAAATAAATGGTCAAAGAGTTATAATCTTTTGAACCAACCTTCGCACTAAAACGAAGAGCAACTTCTTTTTGCACCATCAAACACATAGCTTTAACACAAAGTTTAGAATCAATAATCTTTTTTATAATCGGAGTAGTTATATAATAAGGTAAATTAGCTATAATGTATAAATTTTGATATTTAATATGACTAATATCCTTTAAAATATCACTTTGTAAAAAATCCTGATATATTATTTTAGTTTTTTCATCTTCCAATTTTTTTAAATAATCTTTAGTTCTAAAATCGACTTCATAACAAAGTAAATTTACGTTTTTTTCTTTAAGTTTTTTAGTTAATGCTCCCTGACCCGGACCGATTTCAATAACTAAATCATCTTCTTGCAAATCAATAGCATTTACTATATCATTTAAGACTTTTTCATCTTTTAAAAAATTTTGTCCTAAACTTTTTTTATGTTTAAATTTTTCCATTAATATCACCATACAAAATTAACATACCATAAAAAAAGTAAGAATAAAAGTATCTTATTTCTTACTTAACATATCACAAATTAAATTTGTTACTTCGGTAGGATTTTCTACTGGCAAACCTTCAATTAGTCTAGCCTGAGCATATAGAATTTTAGTGTAATCTTTTAAAGTATCTTTATCTTCTTTGTAAAGCTTTTCCAATTGTTTAGCTATCGGATGATTTTCATTAATCTCTAAAACCTTATCAGCACTAACTTCTTCGGCATTTGGCATAGAATTTAAGACTTTTTCCATTTCTACAGAAATTTCGCCTTCCGAAGTTAAACATACAGGATGATTTTTTAATTTATTTGTATATCTAATATCTTTAACTTCAATATTTTCTTTCATAAAACTAAACATGCTTTTAGCTTTTTTATTTTTCTTTTCTAATTTTTCTTTTTCTTCCTTTGTATCTAAATCAATTTTATCAGAACAAACATTTTTAAATTCCTTTTCTTCATACTTTCCTAAGGTTTTAAAAACAAATTCATCCACATAATCAGTGCATATTAACACTTCTTTATTTTGATCAACTAAAGCCTCTACTTGCGGTAACATAAGCGTTTGTTCAACAGTTTGACCACAAGCATAATAAATATCCTTATAATCCTTATTTCTTTGTAGATAATCTTTCAAAGTTACCATCTTTTCTTCTTTAGAAGAATAAAACATTAATAAATCTTGTAACTTATCTTTATTTATTCCAAAATCATTATAAATACCAACTTTTAACTGCATTCCAAAAGCTTTATAAAATTTCAAATAATCTTCTTCTTTATTTTGTTGCATATCTAATAATTCTTTTTTTATTTTTGTTTCAATATTATTAGCAATAGTTTTTAACACTCTATTTTGTTGTAAGATTTCCCTAGAAATATTTAAAGATAAATCCGGGGAATCAACAACACCTTTAACAAAACTAAAATAATCTGGCAATAAATCTGCACACTTTTCCATAATCAAAACGCCATTAGAATATAACTGCAAGCCTTTTTCATAATCTTTAGAATAATAATCATACGCTGCATGTGAAGGTATATATAACAAAGAATTATACTCAATCGTTCCCTCAGCAGCCGTATGAATATGAGCTAAAGGAATTTCATAATCAAAAAATTTATCAGAATAAAAAGTATTATATTCCTCTTCTTTAATATCTTTTTTATTTCTTTTCCATAAAGGAACCATACTATTAATTATTTCAATTTCTTTATATTCTTCATACTCATCTTTACTTCCCTCTTTTAAACGACTTTTTGTTACTTCCATTTTAATTGGGTAAGTAATATAATCAGAATATTTTTTTATTAAACTTTGAATATTATATGTCTCTAAATAATTATTAAATTCTTCCCCATCTTTAATAGTTAAAATAACATCGGTTCCATAACCTTCTCTTTCAGCTTCTTCAATACTATATCCATCAATTCCCTCAGAAGTCCACGCATAAGCTTCTTTACTTTCAAATGATTTAGAAACCACTTTAACAGCCGAAGCTACCATAAACGCTGAATAAAAACCAACACCAAATTGACCAATTATATCAATATCTTTTTGTTTTTCGTTACTATTTTTAAAATCAAAAGAACCACTTTTGGCAATTGTTCCTAAGTTATTTTCTAATTCTTCTTTAGTCATTCCAATTCCATTATCGCTAATAATCAAACTACGAGATTCTTTATCTATTTTAATATCTATTGCAAAATCCTCTTTTTTTATTTTTACACTTTTATCCGTTAAAGATCGATAATGTAACTTATCTATTGCATCACTAGCATTAGAAATAATTTCTCTTAAAAATATTTCTTTATTAGTATAAATTGAATTAATCATTAATTCCATAAGTCTTTTAGACTCAGCTTTAAATTGCTTTTTCATCAACCCATCTCCTTTAGCACTTATAGAACTTATGTGCTAATTAAATTCTATTACACCTTTTAATAGAAGTCAATAGCATATAAAAAGAAAATAAAATTTTATGATTTTATATATTAAAAAAGTACACAAATACTGTGTACTAATCTTATCATCTAATTCTTTTTCTTTACTTATCGTCATTTGAAATTAAACTATTTAAATAATTTTGTAATTCTAATAAATTATCTTCATCCATAGGTTTTATCCCCTCAAGTGGATAATCAATACCTAGCTCTTTATATTTATCTACTCCAAATAAGTGATAAGCTAACAACTCTACTTTTTTCACATTATCTATTTTTTTTACAAACTTACTTAAATTTAAAATATCTTCTTTGGTATCATTAAAACCAGGAACTATAACCGTTCTAAGCCAAAATGGATTCTGCATCTTTTGAGCAATAGCTAAAAATTTAGAAAATTCATTCATTTTAGCTTTAGTTATATAACTATATTTTTCTTCATCAATAGCTTTAATATCCAAAATAATTAAATCAACATATTTTAATATTTCTTCATAATTGCCATTTCCAACCCCAGAGGTATCTATAGCTGTATGTAAATTATTTTCCTTACATTTTTTTAAAATATCAATCAAAAACTCACTTTGTAATAATGGTTCACCACCACTAAAAGTAACACCACCATTTTTATAATAGTTTTTATATCTCAATATTTTATGTAGTAACTCTTCACTTGTGATAACTTTACCTTCCTTTAATTTCCATGTTTCCGGATTATGACAGTAAAGACATCTCAATTTACACCCTTGTAAAAACACTACATATCTTAAACCAGGCCCATCAACTAAGCCCATTGGCTCTAAACTAGAATAATATCCTATCATTAAATAGTCCCGTGAAAAGTTCTACTTATTACTTCTAGTTGTTGTTCCCTTGATAAACGATTAAATCTAACAGCATAACCAGAAACTCTAATTGTTAAATTTGGATATTTATCCGGATTTTCCATAGCATCTTCTAAAGTTTCTCGATTTAAAACATTGACATTTAAATGATGCGCACCTTGTTTAAAATAGCCATCCATAATACTCACTAAATTTTCTACTCGTTCTTCAGCACTATGTCCTAAGGCCTTTGGAATAATTGAAAAAGTATTAGAAATTCCATCTTCACAAACATTACAATAAGGAATTTTAGCAACAGAATTTAAAGATGCCAACGCTCCACTAGAATCTCTTCCATGCATCGGATTTGCTCCAGGTGCAAACGGTTCTCCAGCTTTCCTACCATCAGGAGTTGTTCCTGTTTTTTTACCATAAACAACATTAGACGTAATCGTTAATACCGATAAAGTATGTTTAGCATTTTTATACAATTTATGAGATTTTAACTTATTATAAAATCTTTGAACTAAATCAATTCCTATTTCATCTACTCTATCATCATCATTACCGTATTTAGGAAATTCTCCCTCAGTTACAAAATCTACAGCTATTCCCTCTTCATCATAAATTGGTTTTACTTTAGCAAATTTAATTGCTGATAATGAATCAATTGCTACCGATAAACCAGCAATTCCAAAAGCCATTAGTTTTTCAGGATCTGTGTCATGAAGAGCCATTTGTCCTGCTTCATAGGCATACTTATCATGCATAAAATGAATTATATTCATAGCATCAACATAAATTTTAGCAACCTTATCAAGCATTTTATCATAAACTTTCATAACCTTATCATAATTTAAATATTCATCTGTCATTTTTTCAAAACCATCAACTACGAGTTCTCTTTTAACTTCATCAACACCACCAGTAATGGCATAAAGTAAAGCTTTGGCCAAATTACAACGTGCTCCAAAAAATTGCATTTGTTTTCCCACTGTCATTGCAGATACACAGCAAGCTATAGCATAATCAAATCCATGAATTGGACGCATTAATTCATCATTTTCATATTGAATAGCATCTGTGTTAATTGACATTTTAGCACAATACTTTTTAAAATTATCAGGTAATTTATCACTCCATAAAACAGTCATATTTGGCTCTGGTGCACTACTTAAATTAGTTAAAGTATGGAGATATCTAAAAGATGTTTTTGTAACAAGAGAATGAGTTTCATCAAGCATTCCTCCAATACTTTCTGTTACCCAAGTAGGATCTCCAGCAAATAATTCATTATAATCTGGTGTACGTAAATGTCTAGCCATACGTAATTTAATAATAAACTGATCAATCAATTCTTGAGCTTCTTTTTCTGTAATTATATTCCGTTTTAAGTCCCTATTTATATAAATATCTAAAAAAGTAGATGTACGACCTAAGCTCATAGCCGCCCCATTATTTTCTTTAATAGCTGCTAAATATCCAAAATAAGTCCATTGAACTGCTTCTTTAGCATTTTTCGCCGGCATACTAATATCAGAATTATAAGATTTAGCCATTTTTTTAATTTCGTCTAGCGCCTTAATTTGCATGCTAATTTCTTCACGTAAACGAATATTATATTCTGTTAATTCCTCTTTTTCATTAGCTAATAAATCTTTTTGTTTTTGTTCAATCAAAAAATCAATTCCATATAAGGCTACGCGACGATAATCACCAATTATGCGTCCTCGTCCATACGCATCAGGGAGTCCCGTTATTAATCCAGCATGACGTGCCTTACGAATATCTGTTGTATAAGCATCAAATACCCCCTCATTATGCGTTTTGCGATATTTAAATTCTTTTTTTATACTCTCGCTTGTTTCATAACCATATGCTTTTAAAGCTGAAACAACCATTCGCATGCCCCCAAAAGGGTTAACAATTCTTTTTAATAAACCATCTGTTTGCAAACCAACAATAACATCATCTTCAGGACAAATATATCCTGGCTTAAAATTATTTATACCAGATGCTATATTCAGTTCGACATCTAAAATTCCCTTTTTCAATTCTTCTTTTAAAGCTTCTTCACAAACATGCCATACCTTTTTTGTTTTTTCACTTGGTTCTTCTAAAAAAGATTCATCTCCCTTATATTCGGTATAATTTTCTTTAATAAAATCAGCAACATTTACACTATTTTTCCACTTTTCTCCCTTAAAATCATCCCAAAATTCACACTTCATACGATCAACTACCTTTCACTTCTTAGTATACCTTAATTATACCCTTTTATTTATTTCCAAACAATTTTTTAAAATTATAGTAGACAATAATAGACAATTTTTTAAACAAAAAAAAGCCACTTGATTGTGACTGTTAATAACCCCTTCTTAATACATTATAAGTGATACTCTGTCTACCAACAAATTGATAAGCATAACTTTCACTCTCAGTTAATAAATCAAGTGTATTTCCCGTGACACCTCTATCCAAAACTATAGCTTTAATTGGTTCAGCGGATATACTCTTAGCAGTAAACTCCACAATTGTTCCGCACTCTAAATTAGAAGATGCAGCTACAATTCTAACAACTCCATATGTAGGATCATTATAAGTAGTAGTGCCATTTGCCAAATTAATACTTGAATTACACGCCAATCTACCACCACATCCCGGACAATTGTAAACATACCCCGTTAAACTTCCTTTAAAAGTAGCCAAAGAAGCATCAACTTGCTTTGAACTTCGGACATCCACTTTCTTAACAGGCTCCTTATAAATAGCTGGTGCTATATCAATATTTTCCATATGTTGCATATTAACCATTGCTAATGAATTAAAATCTGTACTTGTATTTAACTTTTCCTTTTTTGAATTAACAATTATACTTGTAGCTTGAATATTAAATAAGAATACAACTACAACGATAATACATGATTTTATAAAGATATTAATATATCTTTTGAGGGGATACCCCATAAACCATTACCTCCCTGTAACAGTTAAATCTTATCATATACTATATTAAATGTCAAAAATCTGTCTAATATTCCGGTTGGTAATTTTTACTACTTGACTTTCCTCTACTTCAAACAAATCGGCTATAAAAAGAGCAATGTTTTTTAAATATTTAGGTTCATTTTTCATACCTCTATAAGGAACTGGAGTTAAATAAGGAGCATCAGTTTCGAGTACTATATTCTCTAAACCTATTTCTTTTAAAGTATCTTTTAACTTACAATTTTTAAAAGTTACTACTCCATTTACTCCCAACTTATAACCCAACTTAATAAATTCTAAAGCTATCTGTTTACTACCATTAAAACAATGAATAATTCCTTTTAATTTATATTTTTTTAAAACATTTAAAAGATCCAAAGTAGCTTCTCTATTATGAATAATTACTGGTAAATTATATTTTGACGCTAAAGTCAACTGATACTCAAGTAATCTAATTTGTTTATCCTTATTTTCTTTCGTATAATAATAATCCAAACCAATCTCACCTATAGCTACAACCTTATCATTAGTCAAAGCTCTTTCTAAAAATTGCAAATCTTCTTCTTTATAATCATCTACTGCTTCAGGGTGAATTCCTAAAGCTACATACATAGAAGAATATTTTTGACTTAAGCTAAGAGCTTCCTTACAAGAATTTAAATCAGTTGCATTATTAATAATTCTATTAACATTATTTTTTAAAGCCTCATCTAATACTTGATCTATATTTTCATAACTCTCACTAAAAACATGACAATGTGTATCTGTTAACATAAAATCACCACAGCGATTATACCATCAATTAAACCTTTAGTAAAACATCCTAACTTATATCTACTTGTTCACAAATCAAAAAATCGACCATTTTAGCTACAATTCTAGCAATATTACTAAGTTCATTTTCACTAAACAATATAATTAAACCTATACTATCAGCACTACTAATAATAGGCAATATATAAAAATACCCATCTTTTTTAAAATTACTCGTAATTTCAATCGATGTTTTTTCATTAACCAATCTTCTTTCATCAATTATTTTCATCAATTCATTACTCAAAACTTCGTTTTTTTTAGTCTTAAAATTTTCCCCATAACTAGCGATTATATGATCTCTATCTGTAATAATAACGTCATAATCCGTTAATTCATTTACTAATCTCCCTAATTTTCCTGTTAACGTTATTACATCTTCCAACTTAGAATATTTTTTTAAAATTATCGTATCTAAATCAATAAAGATTTCCATATTTTCTCCATCACGTATTTTTAAATTACGTCTAATCTCCTTTGGAATTACAATTCTTCCTAAATCATCTATTCTTCTTACTACTCCCGTTGATTTCAAAATTTTCACTCCACTTCTTCTTATATTGTCACCTTTTTCGACAAATTAATACTACTAAATTTACTTAAAAATACGGATAAATAATAATATTAAAAAAATAGCTTCAAATTTTAGCTATTTTCATATTCTCCTTTTACAAATTCTAAAAGAGGTACTAAATAATAAATAAAATGATTCGGTAAATTAGCAAGCTTTAATTTAATGTAAATTTTTTTATTTCGATAACTTAATAAAAATTTAGAATTAATATTATAAACTGTTAAGAATAATTTATCCCCATCTTGTTTATTTGAAACATCTTCCGGAAGTTCTATTTCAACTTCCCGATCATTTTGTACTACTTTAGTAATATTTAATTCTAAAGCTAATTTTTCAAACCATTCTTCATACATATATATTTCTATCTTCTCATCAATTTGTCCAAATCTATCTATAAGCTCTTCTTTTACTTCTTTTAGTTTTTGTAAACTATCAATGGTATTTATCATTTTATGAATTTCAATTTTAATACTTTCATCATCTACATATTCATCAGCGATATGTGTATCAACTTCCAATAAAGATCTATTAGAATCATCCTGAGTAACTACTTCTTTACCATTTAAACGATCAATTTCTTCTTCAATCATTTTCATGAAAAGATCAATACCTACAGTATCTACAAAACCAGCTTGCTCACTGCCTAAAATATCTCCCGCACCTCTTATCGCCAAGTCTCGCATAGCTATCTTATAACCACTTCCTAATTCTGTAAATTCCTTAATAGCTTGCAATCTTTTCACAGCATCGTCATTTAATACTTTAGATTTATCATACATAAAATATGCATAAGCAATACGATCGCTTCGACCAACTCGCCCACGAATTTGGTATAATTGCGACAAACCAAAATGATCAGCATTTAAAATAATTAAAGTATTAGCATTAGGAATATCAATACCTGTTTCAATAATAGTTGTACAAACTAAAACATCAAATTTGTGAGCAATAAACTCATCCATAATGTCTTCTAATTCTTCCTTTTTCATTTGCCCATGTGCATAGTTAATTTTCGCCTCAGGTACTAATCTTTGAATACGCTGAACTTTTTGTTCTATATCACTAACTTTATTAGACAAAATAAATACTTGTCCATCACGTGATAACTCTTTATAAATAGCATCCTGAATTAAAACATCATTTTCTGCCAAAACATAAGTCTGAATAGGATACCTATTAACTGGTGGAGTATCAATAATAGATAAATCTCTTAAACCAGATAACGCCAATTTTAAAGTTCTAGGAATTGGTGTTGCTGATAAAGTTAAAACATTAACATCCTTTTTCAAATTTTTGATTTTCTCTTTATGAGTAACTCCAAAACGTTGTTCTTCATCAACAATTAAAAGACCTAATCGTTTTACTAAAATATCATCGCTTAATAATCGATGAGTTCCAAAAACAATATCAATGGTACCTGCAGTTAAGCCTTCCAAAATTCTTTCTTGCTCTTTTTTCGTTGTGAATCTGTTTAACAAAGCGATATTTACTCCATAATTTTTAAAGCGGACAGTAGCTGCACTATATTGTTGTTTGGATAAAATTGTAGTGGGACATAAATATAAAACTTGATACCCATTTAAAACAGTTTTAAACATTCCTCTAAAAGCCACCTCAGTTTTTCCATATCCCACATCACCACATAATAACCTGTCCATCGGAACAACACTATTTAAATCTTCGTGAATATCATTAATAGCTTTTAACTGATCTTTTGTTTCGTTATAAACAAAATCGCTAGCAAACATCACTTCTTCTTCAAAATCTCTATATTTTATACTTTTAACCTTTTTTCTCTCAGCGTATAACTTAATTAATTCAGCAGAAATATCATTAATCTTCTTTTTCAAAGTTCTTTTAGTTTTTTCCCAAGCTGTTGAATTTAATTTGTTTATTCTTGGATGTGCATCATCCTTATTAGCATATTTATATATAGTAGTTATTTTTTCTACAGGTATATATACTTTGTCATTATCTTGATAATTAATTTGGATATAATCTTTTAAAATACCTCTTTTACTTAAAGTTACAACTCCATTATAAATGCCAATTCCATGAGCAATATGAACGACATAATCTCCTTTATTTATATCATTAAAACTTTTAATCCGACTGCCAAACTTATAATTATTCTTATATGAAACTTTTTTCACATTATTTTTTTCAATATCGTATGCACTTATAACTACATACTCATCTATAATAAAGCCTTTATTAAGTTCCTTGTTAATAACATTTACTTTATCAACAACTATTTTTTTTAAGTTGTTAATAACATTTAACTTGTCAACAGGAAAAATACTTTTGATTTTCACAAGTTGTGATTTTAAAGGTAAAAATAAAATTACTTTTTTCTTTTGCCTAATATTTTTTAAACAAAAATCTACTAATATATCAAAATTTCCATTAAAATTACTAATTTCCTGACTGCAATAACTATAAGATTTAATTTTAGAGATATTCTCATTAAAAAGACCAATATAATTTATTTTATTAGGTTGTAATTCTCCAAGAGAATACATATATTTATAATCGCTTTCTATTCCCATAGAATTTTTATATTCAAACATCTCTTGTTCTAATTTTTCATAACCAGCTTTTATCTGTGCATAATTATAAAAAATAACTCTCACATTAGTTAAATAATCAATTAATGAAGAATTAGTAGCCGTAGTAATTTCTTTAAAGGAAAGTATTTTAATTTGATCAATTTTAGCTATTGAAATTTGCGTTTCTTCATTAAAATATCTAATAGATTCTATATAATCTCCAAACATCTCTAAACGAACAGGATGTTCATTTTCCAATAAAAAAATATCAATTATGTATCCGCGAATAGCATATTCTCCAGTTGAAGT
This sequence comes from uncultured Bacilli bacterium, assembly GCA_944358225.1. Lineage (GTDB taxonomy): Bacteria > Bacillota_I > Bacilli_A > RF39 > UBA660 > HGM10766. The sequence goes on along the minus strand of CALVQP010000006.1, from coordinate 9,336 downwards.
TACAAGAGATACTTTATTATAACCAAAATCTTCTAAAGTTTTAATAATCTCTTCTCTACTTACAGTGTCTTTAACTTTTAAATCTTGAAGATATTTTTTAGTTTCACTCAAGTTAGGTAAATACTTTAAATACCCCATTAAATTAGTAACAATTATCTTTTTTTCTTTACTATTTTTAATAACTTCTAATGTTTCTAATCTCTTTATCTTTAAATCAGGAGAAATTGCCAAGGCAACGGAAGTTAAAAAATCATCCATTGGAAATAAATATACATCATCACAATAGGTTTTTAAATTATTATAAAATTGATTTGCCTCATAAAGTGAATTTGTTACAACTAATAAATTTTCTTCTTGCTTTTTAAGTTGTTCTAACACGAAAAAAACATTTAACTCAAAAGTTAAACCACCTAAACTTACATTATTATCAAATTTGAAAATATTTTGCAAAAAATTCATAGTTAGCCTCTTTAATTATATTTACTCATTAAATCAAGAAATGTTAATTGAGAAAAATCTTCAATAATATTAAAACATTTATCTAAATTTTCATTAAGTATACTAATTTCGTTTCTAGAAAATTTCCCCAAAACAAAATCTTTTGTATCTTTAGTTTTGTCATTTGAAATACCAATTTTTAATCTTTTAAAATTCTGAGTATGTAAACAAGAAATTATTGATTTAATGCCATTATGTCCACCAGAACTACTATTTCTTTTCAAACGAATTTTACCTAGATCTAAATCCAAATCATCATGAATAACCAATATATCCTCAATATGAATATTGTAATAATTAACATATTTTATAACTGCATTTCCTGAAAGATTCATATATGTAAGTGGCTTAACAAAAATGTATTTTTCATCATTAATAATCTTTTCATAAAATAAAGCCTCATTTTTAGTTTTCCATTTCACTTTTCCTAAATAAGAATCTAAAATCATAAAACCTACATTATGTCTTGTATAATTAAATTCATTACCACAATTACCAAGTCCTACTATTAATTTCATAACTCCTCCTAAAATATATTTTGAAATGTTGTATACTCATTTACATATATAGGATTTAAAATTTTTAATCCACTCTTACCATTTTTTAAAGCTTTTATCAAGCATAAGTTAGACGGATTATTATGTTTTGAATAAATCATAACTAACTCCTTTATTTTAAAATTATTTTGATTTAATAAAGAAATTATTTCTTCCAATCTTTCACTACGATGTACTAAATAAAAATATCCATTATTTTTTAAAATACTTTTAGCATTTTTGATTAAAGTTAGCAAATCAATTTCTAATTCATGACGCGCAATCGCTTTTATTTTTTCTTCATTCAAATAAGATTTTTCATTAACTTTAAAATATGGCGGATTACATGTAAGTACATCGACACTTTCCGGTTTAAAATAATTCAAACAATTTGCTATATTATCATTAATTAATTTTATTTGTTTATCTTTTTTATTGTAAGATACAGATTTAACAGCTAAAGAAAAAATTATATCTTGTAATTCTATTCCCCATATCTTATTTTGATACTTAGTAGATAAAATTAAAGGTATAACAGCATTTCCTGTACAAAAATCCACAACAATATCATTTTCTTTCAATTTCACAAATTCAGCTAGTAAAATAGAATCTAACGAAAATTTAAAAGCTTCATCTGCCTGATAGATTTTCATCTTTTCATAATCATATAAATCATTTAAGACAATTTTCACAATCAACCTTTACCTCTTTAATATTTCCATCTATTTCTACAAAATATGTCAAATTTAAAACATCGACACTTGTTACTTTACCCTCACTATCTTCATATTTGACGGTTTGTCCTACTTTAGGCAAATATTTTTGACATTGCGTATACGCTTCATCTTCATAAGTTAGACAACAAAGTAGACGACCACATTGTCCATTAATTTTAGATGGATTAATAGCAATATTTTGATTTTTTACCATATTCATCGAAATAGAACCAATACTATTAAGAAAACTTGAACAACAAAGACATCTTCCGCATTGACCTATTCCACCGACCTCTTTAGCTTTATCACGAATTCCAATTTGTCTCAATTCAATACGTGTTCGATAAATTCCAGCCAAAGATTTTGCTAACTCTCGAAAATCAATACGACCTTCAGCAGTAAAAGCAAATAACAATTGCTTTCGATCTAAACTATAAGTAGCAGATAATATTTTCATAGCCAGTCCATATTGCTTTATTAAATTATCTGCTTTTTGTTTAGCCTTTTTGGCATCTTCAATATTTTTTTGTTGCTGAATCAAATCTTTTTTTGTTGCTTTTCTAACAATTATATTTTTTAAATCATTATTAGGCTTCAATATACCCTTAATAATTGCAATATATTCCTTATCTTCGATACTAACAACAACTTTTGAATTAAGTTCATACCTTTTCTTACTAACAATAGATTGTAATACATTATTATCTAATAATATTTCATAATTATATTTCATTTAAATCCTCCATAGCCATGGCAAATTGATCTAATAACAACTCTATATTAACATTAAAAGTAGAACTTTCCAATAATTCATAAATTATATTTCTCATTTTATTCAACTGACTAATTGAAAAATTTCTTTTCATAAATTCTTTACTATTGCGTTTAATATGTTCCCTTAACAAACTATAAAAATATATAAAAAAACTATTAAAACTCGAACGATCCGTCACAATACCTGATAAATAGGTTTTATTTAAAACTAATAAATCTTCATTAGGAAAATCCGCAAAATAATTCAATAAAACTTTTCTATAATTTTCGATTTCTGAATCTGATAAAGCCAAATTATTTTTTAAACTTTCATCATAAAGCACCGTAATTATCTGTAAGCGACTTTTAATAGTATCAAGCATTCCTTCTTTATTATTTGTCAGAAAAAAACCAATAATATTATCTTCCGGTTCTTCCAAAAATTTTAACATTGTATTTCCTGATGAAGCATTTAACTTTTCTGCATTTTCTATAAAATAAAAATTATTTTCCAGAAATATTGGTTTACCTTTAAACCGATCTTTCAACTCTAAAATTTGTCCCTTTTTGATATATTGACCATCAGGGTTTATTTTTATAATATTAGGTAAATCATCATGAGAAATTTGATAACAAATATTGCACTTATCACAATTTTCCTCATATTTAGGACAACTTATTCTTTTTATAAATTCCAATAAATCTTGTTCACAAGCAGCAATATCATTAGTTACAAACAAAAAAGCATGAGATAGTTTATTCTCACGATACTTTAGAACTAAATTTTCGATCTTCGCACTTCTAATCATAAATACCTCTATTTTATTATAAAAAACATCAAAACCAATGCAAACATTCCCGGAACTCCTAAAATTCCTACTAAACCAACATTAATTAAATTAATCGGAATAATAATATTTATTGAACTCAATATTAGATTAAGTCCATATAAAATAAAAACTGCTGTACATAACTTACGTAAAACCAGAGTTAATTTTCTTATCATATACACTTTCTCCTGAAAAAGTATATGATTTTAGTACCCAAAATATTTCCCGGGAAATGTTTCAAATAAAATAACCTAATTATTTCCCGGGAAATAATCAAATAACTTTACGATCACTTAAAGCTCTATCTAATGAAATGGGATCTAAATAATCAATCTCTGCACCCATAGGGATCCCATAAGGTAATCTAGTTATTTTAATATTTTCTCCCTTTAAAATTTTATTTATATACATCGTTGTTGCTTCTCCCTCAACACTAGATTTCAAAGCTATTATTAATTCTACCTCATCAAGTTCTTTAACTCTTTTAATCAAAGAAGCCAAATTAATGTCTTCAGGGCCAATATCATCAATAGGCGAAATAAGACCACCTAAAACATGAAATGTGCCATTATAATTTCCTAATTTTTCAAACGCAAAGACGCTTTTAAAATCCTCTAACACACAGATAAGAGATTTATTTCTAGTTTCATCTGCACATATTTCACAAATATCATCACCAGTTAAATGACCGCATATTTCACAAGCATGTAATTTTTGTTTAGCATTAATAAGACTGTTGGCAAAAGCAATTACCTCGTCTTCATCTTTTTTTAAAAGAGCCAACACATGTCGTTCAGCACTTTTTTGTCCAATTCCCGGAATTTTTGAAAAATGCTCAATTGCTGTTTGTAGATCTCTAGGATAACTCATTAAAATAATCCACTTAAAGGACCAGCTGCTGCTCCAAGCTGATTTTCAACTTCCTGGTCTATTTTCTTCATAGCATCATTTGCAGCAATTTTTATCATGTCCTCAAGAATTTCCAAATCTTCTTGCATCAAAGAAGTATTGCGATTAATTTTTATAGAAACTAAATTTTTATTTCCATTAAATACTACTTCCACTAACTCAGATTTTCCCGTAAATTCTGTTTTATTTATTTGATCCTTTTTTTCTGTTAATTGTTTTTGCATTCTTTGAGCTTGTTGCATTAAACTTTGCATATTCATTTTTACTCACCTATTCCTTTTCCATTTCTACAAGCGATATACCAAAAAGAGAATCAGCAACTTTATCGATATCATCTTCGATTTTGATCTTCATATCTTCTTCAGGCATCAATTCATATTTTACACCATTTTTTTTATTTTTTATATACTCTTCTTTAGATTTTTTCCATTCATCACTAGATAAAGCCACCATTTTATATGGTTTTTCAATTATTTTTTCATATAAACCTTCTATAATGCTTAAACTCGTATTTAAAAGAGCTGCCGAACTAGAAGATATAGTTTGAATAACTAAATAATTTTCAGAAGCTAAAACCACCTTTGTATCCATAAGTTGCATATACAAATTATCATTATCCTCTTTCAAATGCGTCAAAAACAAATCCCAATTCAATTTCAAACCATCTAAATATGTTTTGCTAGCACTAACAAAACAATTGTTTATTCTTACAGCTTTAAATTTTTCGATTTGATCCTCATTAATTACTTTTTGAGATAAAAAGTTTGTAATCCTTTCCTTAGACGATACATTTGTTTTGATTTCGTTATTTTGATTAATATTTACATCATTTGAACCACTAATTATTTCCCGGGAAATATTATTATCTTCTTTTTCCTCAATTATTTCCCGGGAAATATCATTTTGATCACTATTCTTATTGCTTATTTCCCGGGAAATAACGTTATCAGCATTTGACATATATTTCAAAATGATCATTTCTAAAATCATATAAGAATCCAAAGTCAAATTTTTATTTAAAGACATGTTCATATCCAAGATAAGCTGCAAATGGTTATCAAATGACAAATTATTTTCTGATTTTTCTTGCAATTTAATTTTCAAAGCATTTTTTTTCAATTCTTCAGCTAACTTATTCATTAAAATTTTACTATCAATACCTATTGACTTTAATGAAGATAACAATTCTAAAACCTTTGTTATATCATTTTCATCAATTGCTGTGTATAACTTACTGATCTGTTCTAAAGAAACAGTGCCAAAAGTTTTTAAAACTAAATCCAACTTAATTTTATCCGATTGGCTAGAAAGCTGATCAAGAATACTTAAAGCATCTCTCAACCCCCCATCGGCTAAAGTAGCAATTTCATTTAATGCCTCTGGAGAAATATCTATATTTTCTTCTTTACACACAAACTCTAATCTTTTTATAATATTTTCCGGTCTAATCCGTTGAAAATCAAAACGTTGTGCACGCGATAATATAGTTATCGGAACATTTTGAATGTCCGTCGTAGCCAAAATAAAAACAACATGTGATGGAGGCTCTTCTAAAGTTAAAAGTAACGCATTAAAAGCACTTTGAGATAACATATGGACTTCATCAATAATATAAACTTTATATTTTGAACTTGTTGGAGCCAATTTTACATTGTTAATAAGTTCCCTTATTTCATCAACTCCGTTATTTGAAGCAGCATCTATCTCAACTATATCCGGATTTTCCTTAAAATTTATGCAAGAAGGACAAGACAAACATGGGTTTCCTTCCAAAGATTTTTGACAATTAATTGATTTAGCAAATATCTTAGCCAAACTGGTTTTACCAGTTCCTCTTGGACCAGTAAAAATGTAACAATGAGATATCTTATTGTGGATAATTGCATTTCTTAATGTCTTTACAACATATTCCTGAGCTACAAAATCATTAAAATCTTTAGGCCGATACTTACGATATAGTACCTTATAATTCATAAATTTCACCCCACAAATCATCTATAGTATTATAACATATTGCTTTACTTTTTACGTTTATTTTCAAAAAATTTTCTTAACATCAACTTATATTCATCTTCTACGCTGTTGATAACTTCTAATTGTTCATATGTTGTTTTATCATATTCTTTTTTTTCCACTGGTTTATCTAGTAAGTAGTATACTTTTTTTATTCTAGATGCAGTAATAATACTTTGACACAAATGACAAGGCTTTAAAGTCGTAATCATTACACAATCAGCTAAATTCCAACGTTTTAAACGGCGCGATGCTTTTTTTATACATGATATTTCCGCATGTCCTAAAACATCATTTTTTAATTGACGAGAATTAATAGCTTGAGCTACTATTTTTTGATTGTGGATAATTAACGCTGCAACCGGTATTTCATTTTTTTTAAAAGCTTTTCGTGCCAATTTTAGCATTAAATTTATATAATCCATGATTTTACTCCTAAAAAAAGTGCACACAAATAGGGATTGATATGGCTGCTATCTTCCGATCCTGACCAGTTTACAATATATTTGTTGCACATAAAAATGTTATCAAAGACTCTCTAAAAAATCAACTCTTTTTTCACGTTTCACGTGTAACCTTAAAAGTATCATTCTTTTTTTCTATGTTTCACGTGTAACTTTTTTGTTATAATTCACTAATTATATAACAATCAAAACAAGCAACACTTATATAACCTAATAAATTTCAACATTTTTCTATTATAATCAACTTTTTGGATGCATTATAAATCAAAAAAATATGATTAGTAATGTTTCACGTGTAACGATTATATTTTTGTGTTTTGCTTTTTTAAAAACAAAAAAGTATGTCATATATCTTTCACGTGATTTTTTATTACAGATGATGTTTCACGTGTAACAAGTGTGTTTTTGTTTTATCAGTTAAAACCGACAGTTTATATGAATGTATATATGAATGTAATCTTTTTTTGTTTCACGTGTAACTTTGATTGGAGATTTATATTAAAAATTGTTCTTGTTATTTGAATTATGTTACACATGAAACATCAAAAATAAAAAAGAAGAAATTATTCTTCTTCTGTTGTTTCACGTGTAACATTTTCTTCTTGATTTGGCACGATGCTTGTGGTTGCAACTTTTTGGTTTTCTTTCAAATTTATTAATCTAACACCTTGTGTTACTCTTCCCATCGTTGAAATTTGATCTAAAGGCATACGCATTAACATTCCACTATCTGTTATAATCATTAAATCGCTGTTTTCTTTAACAAGATTAAATGAAGAAATATTACCATTCTTTTCTGTAATGTTCAAAGCTTTAACACCTTTACTTCCGCGTTTAGTTTGACGATACTGCGAAATTAATGTTTTCTTACCATATCCATTTTCAGTAACAATTAATATTTCCTGTTCATCGTTTTCAACAATTTCAGCGCCTATACATTTTGCATTTTCACCTAAATTAATACCTCGAACACCACTTGCAGTACGTCCCATGACACGAATTTCATTTTCGTTAAACTTAACCATACGTCCTAAGGATGACCCTATCAGTATCATATCTGACCCAGTCGTCATTTTAACATTAATCAATTCATCGCTATCTTTAAGATTAATACAAATCTTACCTGTATTACGTATGTTTTCAAACTCTTCCATTTTAGTTCTCTTAACCAATCCAGACTTAGTTGCAAATAACAAGTATTTTTGATCATCATCCTTATTTATGGTTATAATTGAGTTAATCATCTCATCTTTTTCAATTTGTAATAAGTTAATTATTGGTAATCCTTTAGATTGACGACTAAATTCTGGTATTTCATAGCCCTTTAATCTATATACTTTTCCTTTATTAGTAAAAAATAAAGCATAATCATGTGTGGATAAGTTGACTAAATGTTCAACAAAATCTTCATCGTTAGTTGACATTCCCTTTACACCTACTCCACCTCTATTTTGAGATTTAAAAGTATCCGAAGTAGTTCTTTTTATATACCCTTTATTAGTAAGAGCTATCATGATATTCTCCTCTGGTATCAAAGACTCATCTTCAATAAATTCAATTGCCGTCATATCAATATTAGTACGTCTTTCATCTGCATACTTGTTTTTAATCTCTAACAGTTCCTCTTTAATTATTCCTAAAACTTTTTCTTCGCTAGCTAAGATTGAATTATACTCTTCAATAGCCTTCAATAAATCATTCAATTCTTTTTCAATCTTACTTCTTTCTAAGCCAGTTAATCGACGTAAACGCATTTCTAAAATTGCATCCGCTTGAATATCATCCAATCCAAAGCTCTTAATTAACTGTTCCTTAGCGATAGCATCGGTTTGAGAACCACGAATTATCTTAATTACTTCATCCAAATTATCTAAAGCAATTTTTAACCCCTCTAAAATATGTACTCTTGCTTCAGCCTTTTCCTTATCAAATCTTGTTCTTCTAATAATTATTTCCTTTTGATAATCAATATACTTGGAAATAATACTTTTTAAAGGTAAAATAACCGGTCTTTTTTGATCTAACATCAAAAGGTTAATACCATAAGTAGTTTGTAATTGTGTATGTTTATATAAATTATTTAAAACAACATTGGCATTTGCATCCTTTTTTAAATAAATGATAACTCTAACCGGATTTTCTAAGTTTGACTCCTCATGCAACTCACTAATACCATCTATAATTTTATCTCTTACAAGTTGACCTATTCTTTTTTGAAATTCAGCTTTATTAACTTGATATGGAAGTTGTGTAACAATTAATCTAGAACGGCCATTTTTCTCCTCAATTTCAACATTACCGCGAATTGTAATTGATCCTTTTCCTGTTTCATAAGCTTTTTTAATACCACTATTACCCAAAATACTAGCTCCAGTTGGAAAATCTGGCCCTTTTATATATTGCATTAAACCAGCTGTATCTATATCAGGATTTTCTATATATGCTACACAACCATCAATTACTTCTCCTAGATTATGCGGTGGAATATTAGTAGCCATTCCAACAGCAATCCCCATTGTTCCATTAACTAAAATATTTGGGAATCTACTAGGTAAAATTTCCGGCTCTTTCTCCGTTTCATCAAAATTATCTACGAAATCTACCGTATTTTTATTAA
>CALVQP010000005.1 GCA_944358225.1 uncultured Bacilli bacterium | reverse complement strand
CAAAGAGATATTATACAACACAAGTTTATATACATTTTAACTAATGATGCGTATACATTTTAAAAAAGGATTAACACGTATTTTGCTTTTTTTGTTGAATAAATAGATAATTATTGGTATTATAGAAGACCAAAGAGGGGATTTTATATTATCAAAATGGTATAATTTATAAGATGTATAAGCAAGATATCCAAAGACAAAAAGATGTTTTAGAATTGGTGGCTAAAACAAAATTTGAAAATGCTTTTAATTGAGATGATTTATTAATATACAATAGAAAAATTATGGGTGTAACTATGCCATATGATGAAAACTTTGTAAATTTGAAAGCTGCAATTAAAGATTTAAATTTTAGTAATGAAGAATTACTAGAGTTATTAGAAATAATGAAAGCTTCATATTTGCAATTTAATAAATATAATTTAGAAATGGGAGATTTTCACGAAGGAAATATTGGCTTTTCAAACGGAAATTTTACTTTATGTGATATCGATTCTTTAACAAGACCCATTTATCATGATTTCGGGTTTATTAACGTTTATTTATATTATATTTGTATTGTTTTAAAAGAACCATTATATTATAATTTTTATGATTTTTATAAATTTTTGAGAACTTTTATTGAAGGATATAAAGGAGCCTTTTTAAATGAGGAAGAAATAAGAAATATTTTTGATTATTTTGATGATTTAAGTTTGCTTAAATTAGATGATTTAAAAGAAAAATATTATCTTTATAAAAGAGGTTAAGATATGGATTTAATGGAAGAATTTAATAAGTCTATTATTACGCTTATAAAAGAAAAGAAAATTTTATATAATTATGATTCGAAGGAATTTATAGATACATTTGGAATGGTTGATTTTTGGAGTGTATTTTTAGTTTCTAGTAATAATATAATTGTAAAAATTAGTCGTGATAGCAATCAGGTTATTAATTATTTAAAAAGTAATGACAGTAATAATTATCAAGTTATAATGGTAGATAGTAATACCGATAAAATCGTTGATGAAGTTGGTAATATGCTAAGCATAATAAAAGAAGAAAATAGTTATTATTTTGAGGAAATTTTTGGTATTATGGCGAATTTTTTTGTAGAAGATTTTGCTTTAACTAATGAATATGAAGATATAATTGAGGAAATAGAAAATTCTGATGTATCTGATTTATTTTTGATTCCCCAATATAAAAAAGAGATTATTTTTAATTATGTTATGGATATTTTTGAGGATTATGCGATTTCTTTAGAAGGTGAGAAGTTAATTAAAAATGCTAATGAGTATTATACTTATTTAATAAAAGAACTCTTTGAACTTGGGAGTCCTCAAATAAGACCTTATGAAGAATTTGCAGAATTTTTGAAATCTTATTTATTTTTTAATGTTAGTTTAGAAGATAATTATGCATATATTTTCGATAAATTGTTTTATACCAAAACTCAAGAAAAGCATAGAAAAAAGGAAATAGTGCAAATATTATTTTATAATTTTTATAAAAAATTGAGTTATAAAGATATGAAGTATGATTATTATTATTTATTAAAAAGTTCTAGTTCAGAAGATCTTTCTTATATGTTTGTAAGTAATAAAGATTTTAGAGTTGAATGCGTAGAAAGTTTTTTTGAAACTTATTATAATAGTGATTTGGATAATTATATACCTGAGGATAATGAGGTATTTACATCACAATTAATAATTGATAAGATGTTTAAAAAATAAGAATTATTGTGGCTAGTGATTGAGTTTTATCATCAGAACAACTACATAATCATAGTACTAATTATATTGATTTTGATTATGAATATTTGGGTAAAACTAACGTAAGTACTTCTAACGGAAATAGTAAAGAAATGTATGGATATGATTTGTATTTAGGTAAAAATGAAAGTGGCGAAATATATTATTATATGAGTGCGGAAGGTGGATTTGAAAATATTCATTACCAAGACGGAATAAGTGAAGCCTTTAAATCATATAGCACAGAATGCGGAGCAAACGGTTGTGCAAAAAGTGGAATAAAATATATTTTAAATGAATATAAGGGAGGTTTAAAAACTATTGTTATATGGACGGGAGAATCTTCAACACCTGATGATGAATATATATATGCACCAGAATTTGATTGGGATAATGATTGGATCCAAGATTAAAAGAAAGCTTAGTCTTTCTTTTTTTGCTAATGTAAAACTATTCTGATTTCTTTAAAGTTTAAGAAGACAACAAATATAATGTTAACTATTTCTGAGATAACTAAACCATAAATTCCCACATGGAATAAAGAAATAAAAGCAATAATCGCTAGTTTGATAATTACACCATAAAAGGTTATTTTCATGGATGCGCTGGCCTTATTTAAGGCTTGTAACATAGATACCAGAGGACCTTCTAAATAAAATAAGAGGAAGAAAGGTGATAAAAAGCGAATATATTCCATGCCCTCAGATGTATTATAAATAGCTTGTAATAAAAAAGGTCCATACATAGATATAATGATGTTAAAAATTCCACCAATAATTAAAGAAATAAGTAGAGCTTGATGATATCTTCTTTTAACCATTTTTAAATTACGTCTTTCGTAATATTTAGAAATTTCGGGAACTAAAGCACTGGATATTGCCATGATAAAAAATGATGGTAAAAGTAATAAGGGAATACTGTAAGCATTATAAATACCATATTCTTTAATAATGTAAGAACTAGAATAACCCGTAAAAAGTAAGACATTGGTTAATATAATTGGTTCAAAGAAAAAACCAATATTACCAATAAAACGAGATGATACTGAGGGTAGACTAATTTTTAAAACTTCTTTGATTGTAGCACTATCGGGTTTAATATCTTTTTTTTGAATACAAAAGTTTTTAGGAATGAAAAAAAGAAAAACAATGATCGAAACTATTTCAGAAATTATATTTAATAAAATAAGACCAGTTAGAGCAAGAACTAAACTCTTTTTTAATAAAAAAGGAATAATGATAAGTATTAAACCAAGCTTAATAATTTGTTCAATGATGTTAGATAAAGTATGGGGAAACATTTTTTGTTTACCAAAAAAGTAACCCCTAATAATACTCGAAATAGAAATAAATGGTAAAACTAAGGCTGATGCCATAATAAGAAGTTTGGTTCTAGGTTCATTTAATAAAGTGTTACTAATAAAAGGAGAAATGAAAATAATTAAAATAATTAAAATAAAGTTTAAGATTAGCATTAAAGGAATAGTAGAAAAAATAATTTTTTTGCTATTTTTATTTTCAGCGACTAACTTGGAAATAGCAATAGGTAGACCTAATTGAGCAATCGTTATAAATAAAGAATATGTTGGGATAGTTAACATGTATAAAGATATACCTTCAGGTCCAATAATACGGGTATAGGCTATTTTGATAATAAAACCTAATACTTTAGTAAAAAGTCCACCAATTATTAAAATGATAGTCGATTTTATAAATTTGTTTTTCATAAATTCTCCTTATAAAAAATCATTCTAATAAATATATGATTAATTTGAATTTTTTATTTGTAGCTAATTCTTTAAAAAATAAAGGATTTGATATATAATAAATAGGGAAATGGTGATAAAAGTGGATGAAATAAGATTTAGTTCTTTAGAAGAGTTATATAAAAGATTAAAACCCGCTTTAAGTAGTAAAAAGAAGGAATTAAATAGGCTTGGTTATGCTTATATTAAAGAAGAAGATATATGGAATGCTTTAAAAAATAATAAATGGACATCTTCTTTAGATTTGTCATTATATGATATGGTTGATGATATACTTAATACAGCTAATTCATATTTTGATGATTATGTAAAAGAGGAATTAAGAAAACAAAAAAGACATCTAAATTTGAATGAAGATATTTTATAAAGGAGTAAATTTAAATTGGAAATAGAATCGGTTACTTATGAAAAATTATTAGAAAAAATAAAAAAAATTATTAAAGATGAAGAGGATTTAAAAAAAATAGAAGAAGCATATCTTTTTGCTAAAAAAAATCATGAAGGTAAATTTCGAGATACTAACGAAGAATATATTACACATCCACTAGCTGTTTGTGATATAGTACTCGATTTAAATCCGGATGTCGAAACAGTTATTTGTGCTTTAATTCATGAGACTATAAATCATGGGGAAGCAACAAAAGAAGAAATTGAACAAAAATTTGGTAGTGAAGTAGCTAATATTGTGAGTATTATAAGTCGAATTAATAAGTTAGCTTTAACTGATGATAGTGAGTCTTCAGCAATATATTTGCGTAAAGTATTAGTCGGTTTAGCTAGTGATGTAAGAATATTGTTTATAAAACTAGCCGATAGATTACATAATATGCGAACTATTTGGGCCGTTTCGAAAGAAGAGCAAAAAAGGAAAGTTCATGAAACGCAATCGGTTTTAATTCCGATAGCTCATCGTTTGGGGATTAATTCGATTAAGAGTGAATTAGAAAATTTATGTTTAAAATATTCCAAACCAGATGTTTATCAAGCTGTACTTGATGAATTAGACGCTGATTACGAACAGTTAAATGATTATTTAAATGAAATGAAAGAAAGCATTGGGGAAATTCTTGCAGAAAATAATATTAAATATGAAATAAAAGGGCGTGTTAAAAGCGTTCATAGTATTTATAATAAATTATCTAATGGAAAGAAGTTTAAAGATATACATGATATTTTGGCTTTAAGAGTATTTGTAGAGAAAGAAAGTGATTGTTATTTAGTAATTGGCTTAATTCATGCTAAATATCGTCCTGTTCCTAATCGATTTAAAGATTATATTGCCATGCCGAAAGAAAATATGTATCAAAGTTTACATACAACGGTATTTGGTCGTGATGGTTATCATTTTGAAATTCAAGTTAGAACTTATGAAATGGATGAGATAGCTGAAAAAGGAATGGCTGCTCATTGGACGTATAAAGAACATGGTTCAGTAAAAATTCAAAAGATGATGGAACAAAAACTAGAAATGTTTCGTAATCTGATAGAAGCTAATAAAGAAGGTAATGATGAAGATTTTGCTAGTAGTGTTAAAAGTGAAATTCTAGCTGAAATGATTTATGTGTTTACACCTAAGGGAGATGTCGTAGAACTTCCTAAAGATGCTACGGTAATTGATTTTGCTTATCGTATTCATAGTGATGTAGGAGATAAGATGGTAGGAGCGATAGTTAATGAGAGTATTGTTCCTTTAGATTATAAATTACAAGATAAAGATATTGTTAAAATAAATACTTCCCCAACATCAACACCTAGTCAAGAATGGTTAAAGATTGTCAAGACTGCTCAGGCTAAAAATAAGATTAAATCTTTCTTTTCTAAACAATACAAAACTAAATATATTGAAGATGGTAAAACTTTATTAGAAAGAGAAATGCGTCGTAAGAAATTAACTTTTAATGAGGTTTTAAATGAGAGTAAATTAAAAAAAGTTTTAACTGATTTAAAACTAAATAGTTTAGATGATCTATATTTAGCTATAGGGTCTTTACGATATACACCAACTTATATAATTAATTTAGCTAGTGAAGATAAGAAGAATGTTGCAGATAGCTTAATGTTAAAATTACGTAAGGATAATGCTAAGTATAGTTATAAAAATGATGTAATAGTCGATGGTATTAGTGATATTAAAGTAAACTTAGCTAAGTGCTGTAAACCGGTTTTGGGTGATGAAATTATTGGTTATGTCACAAAAGGTGAGGGTGTAACAGTTCATTTAAAAACATGTAAAAATATTTTAGATAAAAAAAGACTCATTGATGTTAGGTGGAATGAGGCTAAAGATAATCAGTATGAAACTGGTTTAAAAATAACGACGCTGTTTAAGACTAATGCTTTACTAGATATTGTTACGAAAGCTTCTTTAAGAAATGTCGTGGTAAAAGAAGTTAAAAATAAAGAAATAGAGGGAGCCGTTATTTATACTTTGATAGTTAAAGTAAAAAGCAAAGAAGATTTAGATAGTTTTATTACAGACTTAAATAATTTTTCTTTTGTACAAGATGTAAAGAGGTATTAATGAAAGTTGTAATTCAAAGATGCAAAAAAGCTAGTGTTGAAGTAGATGGTAAACTGATAAGTAAAATAGATGAGGGCATGCTTTTATTAGTAGGTATTGGTAAAGGTGATACTTTAGAAGATGTAAAAAGATTAGCTGAAAAAATACTTTACTTAAGAATATTTAGTGATGAAAAGGGCCTCATGAATAAAAATATTAATGATGTTAAAGGCAGTATTCTAGCTATATCGCAATTTACTTTATATGCCGATACTAAAAAAGGAAATAGACCTTCTTTTTTAGAAGCTATGCCTTATAAAGAAGCTGAGGTTATGTTTGATGAGTTTGTAAAATATTTGCAACAATATGTTCCAACTTATAAAGGAGTTTTTGGAGCAAATATGCAAGTATCACTTATTAATGATGGACCAGTAACTATCATTTTATAGCTACTGGTTTTATTTTATAGAATATTTACGTATATTAAAAAAATTATTATATATGCCAATATTTTTATAAGAATAAAACATTCAACTTATATTTCATTTTTCTACCAAGAATTAAACTTGACAAAGAAACTTTTTGTAGATATCATTTATTTAGATAAGATAGAAGGTAAGTGGATTCAATGAGTAAAAGGAAAAAAATCATTCTTGTTGTAATCGGTATTTTTGTAATACTTGCGATCATTGCTTTTTCATTTGCGGTATGGACTAGAAATTTTACTCAAACAGGAGTTAATAGAAATACTTATGATTGTTTAGATATTGTATATGATGAATTAACAGACGATATGTTAAAAGAACATAGCTATCCGATGACTGATAGTGATGGAATGAAGACAGATCCCTATACTGTTAAAGTAACTAATAATTGCCCTTATGTAGTTTCTTATAATCTTTATTTAAACGAGATGAGTACAAATAATTTAAATGTTAATTATGTTAAAATTGGTTTAAATGAAGAGATATTTATGTTAAATACAAAAACTAGTAAAACAGCGACAATAAGTGGAACAGATACAGCTTGGCAGCTTTCTAGTGGTGTTTTAGGAGGAGGTCAAAGTAAAACTTTGGCAACACGAATGTGGATGGACGAAAATACTACGGTATCACAAGGAATGGATACTCAATTTAATTTTAAAATGAGTATAGAGTCAGTAGCTGGTGGGGGAAATTATTTGGCAGGAAGAATATTGTCTGATAATGAATTAAAAACAACAACTCCTGATTTTGATGTTGCCCCAACCGATGAAACATCCGGTTTATATCAAATGGAAGATGAAGAGGGAATGAGCTATTATTTTAGAGGAATTATCGATAACAATTATGTTTCATTTGCGGGAAAACTATGGCGAATAGTACGTGTTAATGGCGATGGAAGTATAAGAATGATAACCGAAGAAAAAGTAGGAAATAGTGCGTTTAACACTACTTACCAAGGATATCAATATGTAGGATATACTTATAATAACTCGCATAATTGCACAAGTGATAATCCATGTAATGGAACAGAAGGAACAGCAAGTACGATGAAAACATACTTAGATAATTGGTATAATACTAATTTAAAAAGTTATGAAGACAAAATAGCTACAGCTGATTACTGCAATGATACAAGTTATAGATTAAGTGATGATTGGAGATATTATGGAGCTTATGATAGAATAACAGGCAGTGCCGTAAATCCTGTATTAAGCTGTGTCGATACCACAGTTAATTATGGCGGAAAATATAATTTAAAAATTGGTTTATTATCGACCGATGAAATAGCTTTATCTGGTTATGCCAGATCTTCTAATAAAACTAATAGTTATTTGCAAAAATCGTCTTCGTGGTGGTCTTTTTCGCCTAACTATTCTAGCACTAATCGTGCTTATGTGTTCAACGCCAACAGCAACTACCTCATCTACTACATTACTTACGATAGCGGCGGCGTGCGCCCAGTTATCAATCTAAAGGCTGATACACTGATAACCTCTGGAAATGGGACTGCATCTAATCCATACGTAGTTTAATTAATGCAAGCTTATCCAAACTTTGCTCCGTCAAAGTTTGGACGACTGACTAACGGACAGTTTTGAATAAGGTATAAGAAAAAGCTTAAACTGTAAATAACAGAATAAAAGTTTATATTAACACCGAAAACTTTTATTCTTTTTTTGTTTTTTAAATTAGTAGAGTTTAATATAATTTAATGTTTTAAAAGTAAGAACTTATTAGAAAAATAAACTTTTTTGGGATAAATATACCATTAAAAAGTTAAATTTAAGGATTTTACAAGTAACTTAAAGATATGTTATATCATTTTAGGGGTACTTTATGAGTATAATGATGTCAAAAATGCCTGATGTAATGAAACCAAGAGAAAGGCTTAAAACTTATGGTGTTTCTAAGCTTAATGAACTAGAATTATTATCTATTTTACTTAGAACAGGAACTAAAGATATTTCAGTAAATGATTTAGCTTTAAATGTATTAATGTTAGTGGAAACTATAAATGATTTAGATAATTTGACTTTAAGTGATTTAATGAATATTAAAGGAATTAAAGAAGCAAAAGCTATGGCTATATTGTCAGCTTTAGAACTTGGAAAAAGATTGTATTTGCGTTTAAATTATAAAGATAGATTAAAAATATATAATGGGGAAGTAATTTATAATTTATTTAAGTATTTAAATGTAACTCAAAGACAAGAAAATTTTGTAGTTGTACTTTTAGATAATAAGAACTATTTAATAAAAAGTAAGGTTATATTTAAAGGAAGTATTAATGAAAGTGTTGCTCATCCTCGAGAAATATTTCGTTTTGCTATTAGTTATAGTGCTACTTATATAATTGCTGTTCATAATCATCCTAGTGGTGATGTGATTCCTAGTAATCAAGATATAAAGTTTACAAATAATTTAATTAAAAGTGGCAAAATTATTGGCATACCAGTTATAGACCATATAATTATTGGGAATAATAGATATTATACATTTAAAGAAAAGGTGGTTGTCAAATGCGAAGGTGGATAAATTATTTAGTTATTCTAGTATTTGTAGTCTCTTTGTTTTTAGGAAATTATATAATTTTGGGATTGGGATTTTTTAATAATGAGAGTAAAGATGTAAATTATCAATATTTAGAAGAAGAAAATAGGCAATTAAAAAAAGAATTAGATGATGTTTTAACTCTTAATGAATTAGATAGTTATCAAAATTATGATTATGTAAAAAGTAAGGTTTTATTACGAGATGTTTATAATTTTAATGAAACTATTACAATTAAGTATGGTAAGGACAAAAATATTAAAAAGGGAATGGCCGTTGTAGGAGAAAAAGGTCTTATTGGTGTAATAGAAAAGATTAATAAAGCTAGTAGTGTGGTAAGACTTCTAACTTCTTCAAAAACAGCAGTTTCTATAAAAATTGGTGATAGTTATGGGGCTTTAGATGGTTATAATGCCGAAAGTAAAACTTTGGAAGCATCTAGTTTTACTAATTATGATATTTTAATGAAAAAAGAGGAAGTATATACTTCAGGATTAGCTTTAATTCCGGAAGGTATTTATATTGGTAAGGTAGAAAATGTTACAGAGGATGAAGTGCAGCAATGGGTAAATATAAAAAGTGATGTTGATTTTAATAATATAAAATATGTAGCTATTATAAGGAATATTAAAGAAGTATGATAGTGTTTAATTTGTTTTTAGATATTTTAATTACTAATATGATGGTGTTTTATCCTTTCTTCTTTTTAACAAATATTTTTAAAATACCGTATAAGCATTATTACTTTTTAGCCTTTGTAACTCTTTTTATAGATATATTTATTATTCATTTGTTTCCCTTAACATTTTTAGTTGTCAGTATTTTATATTTTGTTGAAAAAAGATATTTTAAACGAGATAATTTGATTTTAAATATTTTTTTAAACAGTGTTAATTATTTTATTTATTTAATTATTTTGAAGAGTTTAAATATTAGTGTGATAACGTTGCAGTTTATTTTATTAAGTTATACTGTAAATTTAGTATATTATTTTATAAGTTATATCTTTTTAAAAAAATCATATAATTAATTGGTGAAGAATATGAATAAAAATAAAGCTAGTAGAAGAACTAAATATATTAATAGTTTGTTTTCTAGAGTATTATTAAGTATTGTTTTTTTACTAGGAAGTGTTATTTTTATTAAAAGTTCTAATGACCATTTACTTTTATATAAAGAGCAAGTTTTTGAAAAGTCTTTTCAGTTTGCTTCTTTTAATAAATTATATAAAAAATATTTAGGCAGTATCTTACCTTTTGATAATGTAGAGAAAATAGAAGATAAAGCTGTATTTAATGAAACTTTTAAATATGCTAGTCAAAAAAAATATAAAGATGGCACCAAATTTACGGTGGATACTAATTATTTGATGCCCGCCTTACAAAGTGGAATTGTTGTTTTTATAGGAGAAAAAGAGGGTTATGGTCAAACAGTTATTATTCAAGGAACTGATGGAGTAGATGTGTGGTATGCTAATATAAATTCTACATTGAAACTTTATGATTATGTAGAAAAACAAAGTTTAGTAGGAGAAAGTATTAATGATGAGTTAATAATATTAGTCCAAAAAGATAATGAATTTATAGAGTATAGTGCATATGAGCAAACTTTGCAAAATTAATGGTCTAACTTATTTTTTTATTTTATCAGCTATTTTAACAGGAATGTTTAAAGAGTTTTTAATCCTTTTTGGCATTATTATTTTCCATGAACTAGGGCATGTTGTAGCTATAAAAATGTATCATTATGAAATAATAGGGATTGAAATAATGCCTTTTGGAGGAGTAACAAAAATAAAAAAAGATATTAATAGTAGTATTAATGAGGAAATAATCATTAGTATAAGTGGGATTTTATTTCAAGGTATCTTATTTGTTGTTACTTCTTTTTTGTATCAAAATAATATAATATCTAGAGAATTTTATTTGTTATTTAATAAATATAATTTTTGTATAGCTATATTTAATATGTTACCAATAATTCCTTTAGATGGAGCTAATTTTTTTAAAGCATGGTTATATAAGGCTTTTTCGTTTTATAAAGCTAATGTTATAATTGTTTTTATTTCTTTTATTATTTGGATAGTATTTATGTATGTTAATTATGCATGGAAATTAAATAATTATTTTATTGGTTTTTTTCTTGTTTATAAAATAATAAGATATATCAAAGAATATAGATATTTAGAAAATAGGTTTTATTTAGAAAGATATTTGAAAGATTATAATTTTAAAAAAGTAAAAAGAATAAAAAAATTAAGACATATGAAAAAAATGTATTTGCATTACGCGCAGTTAAATCACCGTATTATCGGGGAAAAAACTATTTTAAAAAAATATTTTTCGCAATCTAAGTAAAAAAGTTCTAATTCTTTTTTTTGCTCATATAGTTTAAGTGTAAATACAAAGGAGGAATTATAAAGTAATGGAAATATTAAAAGTATCTACAAAATCAAATCCTAGTAAGGTGGCCGGAGCAATTGCCAATATATTTCGTGAAAAAGGAAATGTAGAAATACAGACGATTGGAGCAGGATCACTAAATCAGGCTATTAAAGCTGTGTGTATTGCTAGAGGATTTTTAGCTCCTGGAGGAGATGATATTGTTGTTATACCATCATTTAATGATATTGAAATTGATGGTGAACAAAAAACGGCAATGAAATTATTGATTGAAAAAAAATAACCAGGCGTAATGCTTGGTTTTATAAATTAACGATTTAGCATGAAAAAAGAAGCAGTAAAAATGCCAATAATTAGGCAAATGCCAATAATAACTAAAGCACTGGTAAAACCATTTGGCTGATATATTCTTTTTGGTCCTTCTTCAGTTATTATTTTTGCTTGTTGCTCTTTAATGTATTTTTGAGTATTTAAATAACTTTCTTTTACTAAATTTTGAGTTTCATTTAAATTTTCTTTATTTATTAAACTTTTACAAATCCGACAATATTCTAGCATTCTTTTAAAAGCATCTTGAGTTAAATACTCTTGTTTAATGATAGATTTATTCATTATGTTTAAATAATAAGCTAATTTTTCATCACTTATATTATTAGCTAAATAATTTTGAAATTCTTTATTTGATAACATACTTACTCCTTGTTACTATTGTATATTGCACTGTTTATTTGAATAATTTCAAATAATTCTGCGGCATTTAGATTAGCAAAATCTCTTTTTAATTGATAGCTTTCAAATAAGGTAGCAAGATTAAACTCTTCTAAATTAATTGCATGATTTTGATAACTTAAAATATTGTTATTAATATCTAACATTGTTAAATTAGGATTATATTGTTTAAAGCTATCAATTATAGTTTCATTGATTTTATTAATCATAAATATCACTTTCTATTCTATTAGTTATTTTAACAAAAAATTTTACAAAATAAAAGTAGTCATAGTATAATTTAGATGGTGTGAAGAATAAAAATTTATGATAATTTTGAGGGATGAACGTATGAAAAATAAAATTTCTAAAGAATTTATTATAACTTTATCAAAGCAAAAACAAGAACCACAGTGGATGTTAGATTTGCGTTTAGAAGCTTTTGAAGAATTTTTACGTTTAGAAAATCCCAAGTTTGGGCCTAAATTAGATATTAATTTTGATGAAATTATTTATTATAAAAAGGAATTAGATGCTGTTGATAATTGGGATTTAGTAAAGAGTGATGTGAAAGAGATCTTTGATAGTTTAGGAGTTATTAAAGCTGAAAAAGATTATTTGGATGGCGTTAGTAATCAATTAGAAAGTGAAGTTTTTTATCATCAGAATAAAAATTCAGAAGTAATTTTTACTTCTACTGATGAAGCTTTAAAAAAATATCCTGAACTTGTTAAGAAATATTTTAATACGTTGGTAAATTTTAAGGAAAATAAATATACAGCTTTAAATACAGCGTTGTGGAGTGGAGGGTCATTTATTTATGTACCAAAAGGCGTAAAGGTTGATCGACCACTGCAAAGTTATTTTCGAATAAATACGGCCTCTTTAGGACAGTTTGAAAGAACTATGATTATTGTCGATGATGAGGCTAGTTTATCGTATATTGAAGGATGTACGGCTGTTAGTTATGCCTCTTCTTCTTTGCATGCTGGGGTAGTAGAGATATTTGTTGGTAAAAATGCTTTTATGCGTTATTTAACTATTCAAAACTGGTCGACTGATGTTTATAATTTGGTTACTAAGCGAGCTATTGTTGATGATTATGGAAAAATGGAATGGGTCGATGGTAATATTGGTAGTAAAGTGACGATGAAATATCCAGCTTGTATTTTAAAAGGTAAATTTGCAAAAGGGAACTCTATTAGTATAGCTTATGCTAAAGAAAATCAACAGTTAGATGCAGGATCTAAGATGATCCATTTAGGATGCAATACGACTAGCAATATAATTAGTAAGTCAATAGCTAGTAAAAAGGGAGTAGCTAATTATCGAGGACTTACTAAGATAACAAAAAAGGCAATAAACAGTAGAGCGACTATTAAATGTGATACAATCTTACTAGATGATGATAGTATAAGTGATACATTTCCGAAAAATATTGTGAGTAATGATAGTAGTATTTTGGAACATGAAGCTACAGTATCGAAAGTAAATGAAGATGAGCTATTTTATTTGATGAGTAAAGGGTTAAGTGAAAATGCGGCCAAGGAATTAATTATTATGGGCTTTATTAGTGAATTTAAAAAAGAATTACCAATGGAATATGCTGTAGAATTAAATCGTTTATTAAAAAGTTAAAAATTATAAATTTAAGTGTTTAACAAAAACTATTTTGATTGAATTAAAATAGTTTTTTTGTGGGATAGATTTGTTAAGTTGGGTTTTTTTTAAATTTGACGTAATCATTTAATTTTTATATATTGGCTTTTAGAAAGGAGGGAAAAGATGCTTAATCAGGTGGTTTTGGTGGGAAGACTTACGCAAGATCCTAGTTTAGAAAGTGGTTCAACTCAGAAAACTAAGATGGTTGTAAATGTGGCTGTAAGTCGACCATTTAAAAATAGTGATGGAATATATGAAACCGATTTTATACGCTGTATTTTATGGAATGGTATAGCTAGTAATACAGCTAAATATTGTCATAAAGGCGATATTGTAGGTTTAAAAGGACGTTTGCAAACTACAGTGTTTGAAGATAGTAATCAAGATAGAAAATATATTACCGAAGTTATTGTAGAAAGGATTTCTTATATATCTACTTTGAGAAAATCAGAAGAGCAGTTAGTAGAAATTGAAGCAGAATAAAAAAAGAAGAAATTATTGCATTTCTTCTTCATCAAAAAACAAGTCATCTGGCTTTAAATTAAAAATTGCTGCAATCTTTTTTGCTGTTTGGTAGTATAGGCCTCTTTGGTTATTTTCAATTTGCCAATAATAGGCAGTGCACATATTTAATTTTTCGGCCATTTGGGCACATGTAAACCCCATTTTTTTACGTAGGTCTTTTAATTTTTTCATATCAATCACAAGTTTATTATATGTCAATTTTAACTATAAATCAAGATAAAGTTTCTTAAATGTAAACTTAGGCCTATTTCGTTTACGTAAATTATATAATAGCTTTACAAAGAGGTGAGCGTATGTTTCAAGGTTCAAGATTAAAACAACTGCGAATTAAAAAGGGCTTAACTCAAAGTGAGTTAGGAGAAATAATTGGTTTAAATAAATCAACTATCTGTTGTTATGAAAAAGGAACACGTCAACCGCCAATTGAAAACATTTTAGACTTTATTCAAATTTTTAATGTGAGTGCTGATTATTTATTAGGAAGTGATTATTTAGTTAAAACTTTTGAAAATGATGATATATATGAGGCTATTGCTTTTACAAGGGAAGAAATAATATTTATTGAAGAATTAAGAAAAGATAAAACTGTTTGTGAAGTTTTGTTAGAAGATCCTTATCGTGGAGCTAAAATGGTAAAAAATCGCTTTCGTTAAAAGTTGTCATTAAGTTGAAGATAAATGTAGATGCAAAATGATGTCTACATTTTTTAGTGCCATATTTGAATTTTTATGACTTGGGCAGAATAAACACTGAAAATTTTAATTCGGCGGAATTATTATTAAGCCCCAAAAATCTTTGATATTGTTACTAAGTTAATAGATAATTGGAATAAAAGACCTAACAATGCTGCATAAGAAAGCTTACCGGTTGATAATATATTGAAGATTTAAACTGCTTTTTTAATTATTAGTTTCTATGCCAGTATTATTATAAAGTAATTTTCATATGCTTAATTAGGTGGTAGCGGTGAAAAAATTTTTTCATATTCTAGGAATTGTGGGTATTGCTATTTTTAGTTTTTATTATACAGATAAAATTGCGCTATTAGTTCAAGAAAAAAATCCCGTATTACAAGAAATTAAAAGTAAGCAAGCTTCTTTGGAAATACCTTCTGTAAATGCCCAAATCGAGGATGATTATATTATCCCGGGGGTAAGTGGTAGTGTTGTAAATGTGGAAAAAAGTTTTTTTAATATGAAAGCTATTAATGCTTATAATGAAAGTTATATAGTCTATGATGAAGTAAAACCGGAAGTATCGGTTGCTAGTAATAAAGATAAAATAATAATAAGTGGTAATAAAAGTAAAAAGCAAGTATCGATTATTATAGAAGATGATGAGAATCTAAAAACTTATTTTGCAAAGTATGATGTAAATTTGTTAATTACTAAAGAAAATTATGCTGCTAATTTAGGATATGAGTTAATAAATAATGAAAGTAATACTAAATATTTTAAACAGCTTAATACTTTATTAGATAAAGATGAGCAAAATAAATATTTATGTTTATATAATAAAGATAATTATGAGATATGTAAAAAAAATCAAAATTATATTGTAAAAAACAGTTTGGTTTTAAATAATAAAAGTATTATTGAAGTAAAAAACAATTTAGAAGCTGGGAGTATTATTTTAGTAACAAAAAATGCTGCATTAAGTGATATTAATTTGATGTTAAGAGAAATAAAGTTTAAGGATTTAAAAATAGTTTATTTAAGTCAGTTAATTAAAGAATGATAAAAGCCTCGTTTGGAAAAATGAGGTTTTTGTGTGATGTATTGACAAGACTATAAAAGAGAGTTTAGTATATATAATATGGAGATCTCTAGAGGTGAGTTGATGAAGAAAAATGGTTTTTTAGCAACATCTGTGTTGTATTCTTTCTTTTTGTGTTTTTGCATATTAATGGTTGGCTTACTAGCTAATTATACACATCAAGCCTTAATTTTTGAAAAATCATCGTCTCTTTTAACTTATGAAAAACAAAATTTATATTTAGAAATTATTTTGCCTGCTTTTTTTGATTATGACTGAACCGCTTTAGTTGATTACTATCCAGATTTTAGCGAAGACAACATTAAAGTTAAGAACAATAATTATTATCATATAACAATACCTAAAAACTCAGGTTCTTATTCTAATATATTTGTATGTGATTATTCAGAGGCATATATGTATTTTATGGTTTATTATGATGAAGATAGAATTAGTATGGGTGGGGATTTATTAGCTAATCTTCCTATGGATCAGCAAGCCATCGTAGGTAAAATTTTTCCAGATAGTGTTAATTATAAGCAAGAGTTATTATTTGGGGATAGAATAATAGTCCAAGACTTTATATTTGCAGATAATGAAGTGAAAAATTATGTTGGGGTCGAATATGAAAATAACAAATTATATTTATTTTTAAAACAACCGATAGTTCCTAAAAACACTGAAGTAAATTATAGCTCTTCTAGCAAAAAATTAATTACTTTAGAGTATCCAAAAGGTGTAGGGGAATTTGGCAATATTGAAGCTGGAAAAGTAGTTACCGGTGGATTAAATACGGTAAGGTTAACTGGATTTAATTTTTTGAGTGATCGAGAATCTGTTCCATATTATTATAATAGGGAAGATAATAGAGTTACAGCATTAGAATATGAAAAAGATAGTAAATATAGTATGACAATAACTCTTCCTTACACAGTAAAAACTACAGATACTATTATTATTCCTAGAACTAATACCGGAGCTCCGATAGGAATTATTTTGCCTGAATCTGGGCAGTCTTCATCTTGTTATAATGTTGCTTTAGGAGCAATAAGTGGAGGAACTATGACTTTAGGAGGAAAGACTTTTTCAGGACCGTGGATAACTATTAGCCCGAAGAGTAATGATTTATCAGGGTTATATTGTACGTACTATGTGGCTGATGATAATATTACACAAGATGGATATGTATGTACTTTATATAAGGATGATGAGTGTATAAGTTGGAAATATATTGGTCAGGTTTAGATAAGTGGAGAGCTAGATTTTAACTAGTACGTAATTTATCTAAATTTGTTGCGATACTTTAATTAATTTTGTATAATTGTAGTAAACATAAAGGAGGTTAGAAATGAGGAAAATTATTGCTAGTGTTGACATTGGCAGTCATAGTATAAAAGTTGTAGTTGGCGAAATACATAAAAATAAACTCAATGTTCTAGCCGTTAATGAGGAACCTTCACAGGGAATTGGTAGAGGATTTGTTGTAAATTCCCAAAAGGTTAAAGACTCTTTAAAAGCCTGTTTAGATCAGATAGAAGAAACTTTAGGATTAAAGGTAAGAAAGGTAATTGTAAATATTCCTGCTCGTGATGTTATTTTTGATATGACAAAAGGAAAGACGACAATTACTAATACTGAACATATAATTTCGGGAGATGACATTGCTAGAGCTTTGCAAGGGTGTGTTTATAATAAAATTAATCCTAAATATGAACTGGTTAGTATAATGCCGATATATTTTTTAGTTGATGAAGAAAAGAAAGTTGCTGATCCTAAAGGTATAATTGCTAGTAAGTTAGAAGTTACTAGTATTATTGCTTCGGCTTTAAAAACTAATGTTTATCCAATACTTACTTGTTTAGAAGAATTAGGCTTAGAAGTAATAGATATTACTTTTAATAATATTGGGGACTTTTATGCCACTAGTAGTGAAGTATTAGCAACTTCTAATGGAGCTATTGTAAATGTTGGTCATGAGGTAACTGATGTAGCGATATTTAATAAAGGGGTTATGGCTAATTGTACTTCAATAAATGTTGGGGGTAAAAATATTGAAAATGATATTAAATATATATATAAAGTTCAAGATAAGGATGCAAAAAAGTTAAAGGAAAAACTAGCCTTAGCACATGTTCAAATGGCTTCTTCTAGTGAAAAAATAAAAGTTAAGACATTAGAAAATGAAGAAATAGAAATAAATCAGTATGAACTTAGTGAAATTGTGATGAGTAGAGTCATAGAAATATTAAATTTGGTAAAAAAAGAGTTAAACTACTTAACAAAAAAACAAATAAGTTATATAATGTTTACTGGTGGAGTAACAGAAATGAGTGATTTTAAGATCGCTTTAGAAAGTGTTTTTGGTAAAAATGCTTCTGTTATGAATTTAAGAGAATTAGGGGTTAGAAATAATAAATATTCTTCATGTGTAGGAATGATAAAGTATTTTAATAATAAAATGATTTTTAGGAATAAGGAGTTTTCAATCTTTTCTATTGATGAACAAGAAGAATTAGGTTCACATGATAAGGTTGTAAATGTACCGGAAACTTCAGTATTAGGAAAATTATTTGGATATTTTTTTGATAATTAAGGGAGAGAATAAAGATGTTTAATAATCAGTTTGATCAAATCGCAAGAATAAAAGTAATAGGTGTTGGTGGTGGCGGTAATAACGCTGTTAATAGAATGATTGAAGAAGGAGTAGTTAACGTTGAGTTTATCGTTGCAAATACTGATTTACAAGTATTAAACAACTCTAAAGCCGAGGTTAAGTTACAAATAGGGACAAGTATTACTGATGGTTTGGGAGCAGGAGCTAATCCAGAAATAGGTCGTCAGGCGGCTGAGGAAAGCCGTAGTGAAATTGAAGAAGCTCTTCGTGGAGCTGATATGGTTTTTGTCGCTTGTGGAATGGGCGGTGGAACGGGAACTGGAGCTGGTCCGGTCATTGCTGAGATTGCGCAAAGCTTAGGAGCTTTAACAGTAGGAATTGTAACGAAACCATTTAAGTTTGAAGGTCGAAAAAGAACAGAGCAAGCTTTAGTAGGTATTGAAGAATTACGTAAACATGTGGATACTTTAATTGTGGTACCAAATGATCGATTAAGAGATATTATTGATAGAACAACACCAATTGTTGATGCTTTTAAAGAAGTTGATAATGTATTACGTCGTGGTGTGCAATCTATTTCTGATTTGATTGCTGTATCTGGACTTGTAAACCTAGATTTTGCTGACGTTAAAGCCGTTATGGAAAAACGAGGAAATGCCTTAATTGGTATAGGTATGGGTATTGGTGAAAATAGAGCCCAAGAAGCAGCTAAAGAAGCAGTATCTTCCCCTTTACTAGAAGCTAGTATTTCCGGAGCTACAGATGCTATTATCAATATTACGGGGGGAACATCTTTAACCTTATTTGAAGCCGAAGAAGCAGCTGAAGTTGTAAGAGAAGCAGCCAATACAGATATTAATACTATTTTTGGTGCTGTTATTAATGAAAATTTAAATGACGAAGTTATTGTAACCGTAATAGCTACTGGTTTTGATGATGAAATGACATCAACGAACACTCGTTATCAATACAATAGTTCTAGTAATAGTAGACCAGTAACTAAGGAAACAGATATTGATTCGGAAATCGATATTCCGCCATTTTTAAGAAATAGAGACTTCTAAAAGTCTTTTTTTTCTGGAACAAAATGTAGGGATTTATTGACATTGTAATGAATATTAGTATAATAAGAGCTTAGAAATGGGGAAGAATATGTCTTTAGATATTCAAATTGATAATTTGAATTTAGTCCTTACAAGAATGTGTAATCAAACTTGTAAGCATTGTTTAAGAGGAGAACGACAAAATGCTTATATGAATAAAGAAGTGGTAGATAAGTTTTTTAATAATTTGTATTATAATATAGTTAAGATAAACACTTTAGCTTTTACAGGGGGAGAGCCTTTTTTAAATCGAGAAACTTTAATATATATTATTGATACACTAATCAAGAAAAGTTTAATACCAAGAAAAACGATTTGTGTAACAAATGGTTTAATCTTTGATACAACTCTTATGGATAAATTTGCTGATTTAAAGCAAACTGGTAGTTTGGTTATATTAGAAACTACTATTGATCAGTTTCATAAGCCGATGAATCAAGAAAAGTTAGAAAAGTTTTTAAAATATGATTTTTATTATTATTTTGAAGAACATTTAGATGAAAGTGAAATATTACGTTTAGGGCGAGCCTTAGAAAATAATTTTGGCAATCCATTTTTGGGGTTACCGTTAATGAGTTATTATTACAATAATTTACAAAATGGTCTTGTGGGACAAAAAATGCAGGATTTAGTCTATATTAATGATCTTACGCTTTTAGATAATGGTAAAGTTGCCCCATATGCTGCTGATGCTACTTGGGAAATGTTAGATAATATGGCAATGATTGATATAGAAGAAGACATTTTTAACCAGATGAGGTTAGAAAATAATGATAATGATTTTGAGAAAGTATTAAGACGGTGATATTATGGAAAATAAACCTTTAGAAGTTAGGATAGCTTCTTTAGAATTGGAATTAACAAGAATGTGTAATGCTGTATGTAAACATTGCATGCGAGGGGAAGCCGAAAATAAACAAATGAGTATAGAAGTATTAGATCAGGTATTTAACGGTAAAAATCATATGATAAACGAAATTTATAGATTAATGCTTACTGGAGGAGAACCTTTTTTAAATAGTGAGGCATTTATCTATTTGCTAGAATATCTAAAAGATTATAATATTGAAGTAGGAGAAATTGACTGTATTACTAACGGATTAATAGTAAATGAAAAAATTTTAGATTTGTTAGCTTGGTTTTATAAAGCAGGTTGTATGGTTCATGTGCAAACTTTTAAGGATCAATATCATCCAAGAATACCTTGGAAAAATAAAATGATTTTAAATAAATATAAATATTATTTATGTTATCCAGAATATCGTGAAAGACAAGAGATTATAAATATTGGAAGAGCCAAAAATTATAATTTGGGTGATCCTTTTTTAACAAATTTCACTTTAAAAAAATTTGCTGATCTTAAAGATCATGTACATCTATTAAGAGCTTTAAAAGATGATTTACTTTTAGAATCTATGTATGTTACTTATGATGGAAGATTTGGGGAACTTTCGACAGATTCTACTTGGGAAATGATTGATCAAAAATATCATTATAATTTAAAGAATTATTCAATATTTCAAGATTGTAGTTTTGATGATAATTTTTTAAAAGCTTATTTAACTAGACAATATAGTTCTTTAGGAGAAGAATTTAATAAATATTTACAAGATGAGGAAATTAATCCAGACTTTTTATTAGATTTTATCGGGGTAGATGCTTTAAGAGATTATTTAATAACTAGAGATATTTCGAAATTAAGAACTTTAAAAAACAAATAAATTACTCTTGGACAAAGGGTAATTTATTTTTTATACCATTTAAGACAATTATTTATTGTTAAATAATATAATTAAATTTATAATGAATATAGAAAGAAGGTAGTAAGATGAAAGTATATGTTTGTAAAAAATGTGGGAATGTTATTTTAAAATTGGAAGATAAAACGGAAACTTTGGAGTGTTGTCAGCAAAAAATGGATTTAGTAACACCAAATACAGTAGAAGCTTCTTTAGAAAAACATTTACCAATATATAATGTAGAAGAAAATATAATTAATATTACGGTGGGAGATGTTATTCATCCAATGAGTGATGAACACTATATTTCTTTTATAATATTAGCTAGTGATAATGATTTTATTGTCAAGAAATTTTCTTCTAAAGATCAACCGGTGGCAAGTTTTGCTTATAATAAAGAATATACTAAGATTTACGCTTATTGTAATTTACATGGCTTATGGCTTACAGAAATTGAAAAGGTATAAAGGGAAGGGTTTATACTTTTTTTCTAAAATATTTTGCTAACTCAATTGAGTGAAGGAGTAGGGAAGTGAAAAAGATTAAAGATAGTAAAATATATAAAACCTTCCATAAGTTTTTTTATGTAATTGAATTTATTTTAGCAGTTATAGTAACTTGGTTGGGCTTTTTAAATTTTTATGATTATGTGTATTACTCGAAGGTAAATGTTTTTAAGGGTGTTATTTGTTTATTAATAATCATTGTTTTGTTATGGATGATTATTAAAAAAATTAAAAGAGAGTATAATTGTTATGAGAAAATATTTCTTACTCTTATGATTCCAATTGGAATGCTTTATTTAGTTTTTGTTTTGCCTGGACATGTTCCCGATGAGTCTAATCATGTAAAAAGGATAACTGATATTTCTCAAGGTAATTTAATTATGGATATAAAAGAACAAAAACAATATATTCCTAGACAAATAGTTAATCAGGCTATTGTGATATCTAACTATGATGAACTTTTGGATAAAGTAAGTGTAAAATATGATTATGAAAGTATAGATAAAAAAGGGCAGTTTAATCATTTTGCTTCATATTTTCCAACATTTTATTTACCAGCTAGTTTAGTATTTAAAACTGGTATAAATTATAATTTGAACTTATTTGTAATTATTTATTTAGCAAGAATATGTAATTTTATAATTTCTTTGATTTTAGGATATTGGGCAATTAAACTTATACCATTTGGTAAACTGTTGATGTTTACATATTTTTTTAATCCCATGTATATTCAGCAAGCAATTTCTCTTTCAGTAGATAGTCTTTTAAATGCTTCTATTATTTTGTTTATTGTTTATACCTTATATTTAGCTTATAAAGAACAAAAATTATCCTTTGGTGATAGAATAATATATCCAATTTTATTATCTTGTGCTTGTTTAAATAAAACAGTTTATTATCCTATTGCTCTTATATGTTTGTTGTTAGTATTTGGTAAGACTAAAAGGAAGGATATCAAAGAACGGCAGTTTATTATGGGCTGTTTAATATTTTTAACATTAGTAGCTATAGCATGGTTCTTTTTGTCTATGAATTATGTTGATGTAAGAGAATATATTTTGAAAAATAATGTTAAGCCAACTAAACAATTTGATTATATTATTAGTAATCCTGAAAGTTATATCTCTATGTTAGTAAAGACTATTTGGATAAAAGGTGGTACTTGGATATATCATTTTTTTGGCTTATCACTAGGTAGTAAAGAAGTGCTAACTCCAAGAATTGGCTGTATAATATTAGCATTTTTAATGCTTTGTGCACCTTTTTTAGAAAAAAACGAAAAAAGTTTAAATAATAAACAAAAAATATTTTTGGTGTTTTTGGCTTTGACAGTAGGAATAATTATAATAACAGCTCTTTATATAATAAGTTCGCCAGTAGCCTTTAATGTGGCCGCGGGGATTCAAGGAAGATATTTTCTTCCGGTAGTAATTTTAGCTTTATTATGTCTTTTTAAAACTAATATGTATAAAGAGTTTAAGTATACAAAATTAGTTTATTTAGGAATAATTATATTATTAAATATGACATCACTTTGCTGTATAATTAAAAGTTTTATCTAGGTGAGTATTAAAAAGTTTAAAATAAAAAAGTTGCATTTAAGTCTTTAAGTAATATGAGTAACATATAATTTGACAAGAAACAGTTATTTTGATAAAATCAAATACGTTTGAAGAGCTTTCTTCAAAACCGCTCTAAAAAGGTTAAACTAAAAACGTTAAGTTACCTTCCAGGCGCGTCTTAAAAATTTAAAAGGAGGTATGAAGATGAAAGCTATATTTGTAACTGGTGGAAAACAGTACTTGGTTTCTGAAGGTGATGTACTTTATGTTGAAAAATTACCTAATGAAGCTGGTAGTGATGTAGAATTTAAAGAAGTTTTATATGTTGATGGTAAAGTAGGAACTCCATATGTAAAAAATGCTACTGTTACTTGTACTGTAGAAAAGCATGGTAAAAGTAAAAAAATTACGGTATTTAAGTATAAACCTAAAAAGAAATATCGTAATAAACAAGGGCATAGACAACCTTATACTAAGTTAGTTGTTAAAGCTATTAAAGCTTAATGATTAAGGTTAATTGTAAAGATAATAAAATAGTTATAAGTGGCCATGCTAATTTTGCCGATTATGGTAAGGATATTGTTTGTGCTAGTGTTTCTAGTATTGTAACAACATCGATAAATGCTATTTATTTATTTGATAGTGAGGCTATAACTTATCATGATGATGGTGGGGTTATAACTATAGAGTTATTAAGTAATGAACAAAGTATTTCTAAGTTAATATTAAATATGTTTAATATGTTAAAAGATTTAGAAAGACAATATCCAAAAAATATTAAAGTAGAAATGAGGGATAACTTATGGAATTTAAATTTTTAAGTTTAAATATACAACGTTTTGCTCATAAAAAAGGTCAGTCTTCGACTCAAAATGGCCGTGATTCACGTGGTCGTAGATTAGGGGCTAAGGCTGCAGATGGTCAAACAGTAAGTGCAGGAAGCATTTTATATCGTCAAAGGGGAACTAAAATTTATCCAGGTATGAATGTTGGTATGGGAAAAGATCATACACTATTTGCTAAAGTTACTGGTGTTGTAAGATATGAAAGAGCAGGCAGAAATAAGAAAAAAGTTAGTGTTTACGAAAAGTAGGCACTTTTTTCGTTAGAAAGGTGATTTTGTGGATACTAGACAGTTAATAATAAGATTATGTATTTGTTTTATTTTGGCTTTTTTGATTGGCTTTGAAAGACAAGTACGAAGACGTAGTGTAGGTTTTAGAACATATTCACTAGTATGTATTGGTTCTTTTTTGTTTGTGACGTTTTCTGTACAAACTAATTCAGGAGACTATGCGCGTATTGCGGCGCAAGTAGTTTCGGGAATGGGTTTTTTAGGAGCCGGAGTAATCTTAAAAGATGGTAATAATATTAAAGGGTTGAACACAGCGGCGACTTTATGGTGTTGTGCTGCGATAGGAGTTTTATGTGCCGCCGGATTAATTTTAGAGGCTACAATTGGTACCGTATTTATTTTATTTGCAAATATTATCTTAAGACTATTAGCGCGTAAAATGGATGAAAGTTTACGTAAAAAAGTTGAAGAAACTTATATGTTAAGTGTTGGTTGTTACAAAGATAGTCGAGATGTAGTAAGAAATACTATTAGTAAAAATATTGCTTTAGGATCAATGCATTTAAATAAAATTGAAACGCATAAGGTAGATGATAATAAATCCTTGGTAAAAGCTAAAATTACAGTGTTAAATACGCACTCTCATTTACTTGAAGATTTAATAAATAAAATTAATTTAGAAAAAGGCATTTTATCTATTGGTTGGGATAAAGAGGACGATAAATCAAAAGATGAAATTGATGAAGAAATTTAGACTAAATATTAGTCTTTTTTTTATATGGCAATCGCTTAAAAAATAATTAAGAAAAAAATAAAGAAATAGTGTATAATTAAATCAAGATAAAATGGAATT
>CALVQP010000004.1 GCA_944358225.1 uncultured Bacilli bacterium | reverse complement strand
AATGTTATAATAAAAGTACCTGAAAGATTGATATTTGAGATATTTTTATTGTAAAACTTAAATACAATTAAATTAGTATATTAAGATTACTATAGTAGATAATTGCTATAGTAATTTTTCTTTGTATTTATATTAATTTTTGAGTTGTAAGCATACTAAGGAAGAATAATGTTATGTGAATAAAGCTATAGTATTTTGGAATATTTAGAAAACTTATTCGTATAATTAATTGAATCGAAAGGGAGGAAAAGGGGGATAGGTATATGATTCGATTATGTGAAGAGTTAGAATTAGAGATAATGAAGTTTTTCTTAAAAACTAGTGTTCCCAAAATTATTAATGAAAGGAAAGGTATTGCTTCTGAATAGAAAAAGGAGTGATATTAATTATGCTTGTAAATACAGCGATCTATGTTAGGGTATCTACCGAAGAGCAAGCTACTGAAGGATTTAGTATTCACGCTCAGAAGGACAAATTGACTAAATATGCAGAAAGTAACGATTGGAATATAGTAGACTATTATGTTGATGATGGTATAAGTGGTAAAAATTTAACTGATAGAAAAGAAGTATCAAGGTTGATTGAAGATGTTAAAAAAGAAAAAATAAATAATGTTTTAATTTATAAGCTTGATAGGTTAACTAGAAGTGTTAAAGACCTTATTTATTTAATAGAATTATTTGATAGCCATAATTGTACTTTTAACTCTCAAACAGAGAAAATTTATACTTCAAATGCTGTTGGAAGAATGTTTGTTAAGATTATTGGAATATTTGCAGAATTTGAAAGAGAAAACTTAGCAGAAAGAGTAACGTTTGGTTATGAACAAAAAACTAAGGAAGGTAATTATACTAATTGTAATGGGGTATTTGGTTATGACTATTTGGTTGGTAAAGGCACTTTAAAAGTTAATAAAGAAGAATCAATTTATGTTAATAAAATATTTAATTGGTATCTAGATGGTGATTCTATGCTAAAAATAGCAAAGAAATTAAAAGATTTAAATGTTCCTACAAAAAGAGGAGGGCGATGGAATCAGTCAACTATATATTCTATTTTGAATAATCCTCTTTATATTGGAAAGGTTAGGTATGGAGTCAATAAAAAAAATGGCTTTGAAGTTAATGGAAAAAATATAACTCCAATAATTAAAGAGGACTTATTTAATAATGTTAGTGAGTTAATGAATAAAAGAAAGAATTTTCATAATAAGAAATATTCATCAGATGATACATATTATTTTAGAGTGTTAAGATGCAGTTTATGTGGTGGCAAATATCATGCTAAGCAACAATTTCAAAATGGTAGAAAATATGTTACTTATCGCTGTAACGGTCATAATAATAATAGTTGTAATGCTAAAGGGTTTTCTCATATAAAATTAGAAAATGCCTTTTTAAAATATTTAGATAATATAAAAGACTTAAAGTTTGATAAAAGAATTTTAAAGAAAAATACTAAATTAATTGATAATGATACTTTAGAACTGCAAAAACAAATTGATAAATTTGGCAAGAAAAAAAGAGAGTTGACTGAATTATTTGGCGCTGATGAAATAGACTATGAAACCTATAAGGAAATAAATGATGTTGTAAATTCTAAATTAAATATATTAAATAATGAATTAAGTAAAATTAATACTGTAGTAAATGATGATTTAACAAATGAATATATTATAAAAGAAGTTATTGTAAATTTAAGAAATAATTTTATACATTTAAATAATCATGAAAAGAAAATGTTTTTAGAAAGATTCGTTAAAGAAATAAGAATAAGAAAAGAAGGAGATAATGTTATATTTGATGAAGTTGTATTTTGAAGAAGTCTGAGTAATGAATAAACGACAATGCTTAATTATAAAGAAATAGAATATTATAGATTATAATATTAATGGAGTAATCTTTGAATTTATAAACTATGTGAATCAATTTATCTCATCTTGAAAATAAAAAACGTAAGTTAATTTAACTAAAAAAGAAAAAATAGTAGTCAGTTTATTTAATATATGATACGATGTTATCGTTATTAATTAAGTTGTGATTAGCATACAAGTAGTTTATATATTTTTTATTAGAGAGTTTATGGTTTGGTGTAAATAAACAAAAATATATAAGTGAATTACAATGTTATGAACTTAATCGGGTTACTCCGTTAAAAGAATGAGTGCTTGTTGGAACAAGAATTAAGGTGGTACCACGGATAATATTTTCGTCCTTTAAAGAATATTATCTGTGTTTTTTTTATGAAAGAGAGGAAATAATATGACAAAAGAAGAAAAGATTGAATTAATAATTAGAAAAGGAACTCAAATATTTAATGAAGATTCATTAAGAAAAAAACTTAATAATGGGCAAAAAATGATAGTAAAATTTGGTGCGGATCCATCAAGACCTGATTTGCATTTAGGTCATACTGTATCACTTAGACTTTTGAAAAATCTTCAAGATTTAGGACATGAAATAGTTTTTGTGATAGGAGATTTTACTGCAATGATTGGGGATCCATCCGGAAGAAGTAAAACAAGACCTGCTCTTACATTTGAAGAAACGAGAAAAAGTGGAGAAACATATTTTAATCAAGTCACTAAAATTTTAGATCCTAAAAAAACAAAAACTGTTTATAACAGTGAATGGCTATCTAAAATGAATTTTAATGATGTTTTAGAATTGACTGGAAAATATACAGTTGCTAGAATTCTTGAAAGAGATGATTTTGCTAATAGATTTAAAAATAATATTCCAATTGGAATACATGAGTTTATG
Source organism: uncultured Bacilli bacterium (assembly GCA_944358225.1). Classification (GTDB taxonomy): domain Bacteria; phylum Bacillota_I; class Bacilli_A; order RF39; family UBA660; genus HGM10766. The sequence continues at coordinate 23,050 of CALVQP010000004.1, read as the reverse complement.
TATCCGCTTATGCAAGGATATGATTCAGTTGCACTGAAAGCTGATCTTGAAGTTGGTGGAACAGATCAAACATTTAATTTGCTTGTTGGTCGCGAACTTCAGAAGGACTATGGACAAGAACCTCAAGATGTTATAGTGTTACCATTATTAGTCGGTTTAGATGGAAAAGAAAAAATGAGTAAATCACTAGATAACTATATTGGTATTGATGAACCTGCTAATGCAATGTATGAAAAAGCGATGAGAATTCCAGATGACGTTTTATTTGAATATTTTAAATTAACTACTGATATTAGTTTAGATGAAGTAACAAAGTTAATTAATGATGATATAATTCTTGCTCATAGGAGATATGCAGAAGAAATTATTAGGATGTATCATGGCGAAGAATATATTAAGGAAGCTGAAGAAAGATATAAGATAGTTGCTAAAGGTGGTGTTCCTGAAGATATTGAAATATTTGAAATTGATTCTAAACTAATAAATAATGGAATATTATTAACAGATTTATTAGCAATATCTGATATGGTTCCATCTAAATCAGAAGGAAGAAGAATGATAGAACAAAATGCTATTAGTTTAAATGGTACAAAAAATAACGATACTAAAACAGTAATTACTACTAAAAATTTTGAAAATAATGAGCTTATAATTCAGAAAGGTAAAAAGCAATTTAAAAAAATTGTTATAAAATAATATAACAAAAAGGAGTTTATTTTATGCAATTTGAAACAAAAATAACTGTGTCGGTTACAGCAGATTATGAAACCTTAACGAAATAACTTGAACAAAAAGACTTTAGCATATAACTGTTTTTGAAAGAGTGGAACCTTTTACTATAGCAATATTCATATACTAATAAATTAGTAAAATTTTACCAAGGCGTTGATGGATTAAAAACAGGTTTTACAAGTACCGCGGGTTATTGTTTAACTGCTACGGCCTTAAGAAATGGAATGCGTTTAATCAGTGTTGTAATGGGTGAAGATACCTCTGCTAATCGTAGTACGGACACTGTTAATTTATTAAATTATGGATTTAATAGTTATAAACTTAATAAAATTGTGACAACTGATGATAACGTTGGTAAAATGAAAGTAAATAGGGGAAAGCAAGAAAATGTAAATTTACAAGTTACCCAAGATGTAACAGAATTATTAAAAGTAAATGAAAAGAGTAAAAAATATATTTTTGAAACAAAAATTACTAATCATAATGCACCGCTAAAAATAGGGGATAAAGTCGGAATTTTATATATTAAAGATCAAAATAAAGTTATTAAGACAGTTGATCTAACAGTTTTAGAAAATGTTGAAAAAGCTAACTTAGGAAATTTATATTTACGAAATTTGAAGTTGGCTCTGGCAGGCAATTAGACGTCAATTGACGTCTTTTTTGTCAAGTGAATTAACTAATGAAGAAGATCTAAATTAATAGTGGTATACTTATTAATGTGGTGATTATACATGGCTTCAGCAGTAATTCATATGTGTGTTGCTAAAAAAGTTAATCAATATTTAAAAATGGATGAAAGAATTATTATTTTAGGAAGCATAGCTCCCGATATTAGTAAACTAGTTAAGGAAACTAAATTTAGATCTCATTTTTTAAAAGAGGATAAAGAAGATAGTGAGATCGATATTAAAGCTTTTTTAAACTTATATAAAGAGGAACTTGATAAACCCTTTGAAATGGGTTATTTTATTCACTTATTAACTGATAGATATTGGTTTAGAGATTATGTGTATAAATATATTAATGGTTATTTAAAAGATAAGCAACTTCCGTTTAAAACATATACAGAAATTAAAGATAGTATATATAGTGATTATAGTCAGATAAATGTTCCTTTGATTGATTATTATAATTTAGATTTAGATTTGTTTTTTAATGATTTTAGTTATCCACAATCAAAAATTAAGGAAATACCTATGGAAAAATTAAAAATTTTCGTAGATAGTATGGGAATTTTAATAAAAAATTCGGTTTATAAAAAGCCGGAGATTATGAGTTTAGATCAAATAATAAAATTTATTGAAGAGTGTTCTTTAAAAATTATTGAAATTATAAATAAGTATAATTTAATAAAAACTAAGGTGATGGCATGAAAAATGAAAAAAAGAAAAAAAGTAATAAATTTTATAAGTTTATTTATATATTACTTTTTATAGTAACTTGTATTTTTACGGCGGGAGTTTATTTTTTAAAAATGCTTCCGATGAAATATTTTCTGGTAGTTATATGTTTTGATGTTTTCATTTTGGGGTTATTTGCTTTGATTTTTTTGAATACACATGTAAAAAAGGTTGTTAAGTTTTTCTTCCTTTTATTTGCATTAGGACTAATGGCTGGTATGGGAGTTGGAAGCAAGTATTTACTTAGTACGATTGGAGCTATTGATAAAGTTACTCAAAAAATAAATTATAAAACAGAAAATTATTCTGTACTCGTTTTAGCAAAAAATAAATATGAAGATATTAGCGAGTTAGAAAATTTGAATTTAGGGTATTTGGATAATGCGTCTGAAGGAACTAGTAAAGCTTTAAAAAAAGTTAAAGAGAAAGTTGAAACAAAAAATTTGGCTTATGAGGATGTAGCAAAGTTAGAAAGTGATTTATTAAAAGAAGATATTGATGCTTTAGTTGTTGAGGATTCTTTTAAACAAATTATGGATGAAGAATCAGAGAAATTTAATTTAAGTACACAAATTCTATATAGCTTCAGCGTTAAGGTCAAGGAAGAAAAGTCTTCTAAGAGTGTTGATGTAACTAAGGAACCTTTTAATGTTTATATTACCGGTATTGATACTTATGGTAAAATTTCTAGTGTTTCTAGAAGTGATGTAAATATTATAGCGACAGTAAATCCTACTACTAAAAAAGTATTACTAACTTCTATTCCAAGGGATTATTATGTACCTTTAAAAGGTATGAATGGAGCTAAAGATAAACTTACACATGCGGGTATTTATGGAGTTGAAAAGTCGATTGGAACTATTGAAGATTTATTAGATATTAAAATAAATTATTATGTTAAAGTTAATTTTACTTCTGTAGAAAATATTGTAGATACTTTGGGTGGAATAACCGTGCATTCGGATTATAGTTTTGTTAGTAAAGATGGATATAAATATACTAAAGGTGATAATAAAGTAAATGGTAAACGAGCTTTGTCTTTTGCTAGGGAAAGATATTCTTTTAATGATGGTGATATTCAACGGGGAAAAAATCAAATATATGTTATTGAGGCGATAGCAGATAAGTTAATGAGCTTTAAATCGGTAGCTAATTATGAAAAATTGTTAGATACTATTGAAGGTAATTTTGAAACGAATTTAAGTAATGAAGATATTTCTAATTTTATTAAGATGCAAATTGATGATATGCAAATGTTTACAATTGAATCTAATAGTTTAAAGGGGACAGGTTCTAAAGAATCTACCTATACTTATAAATCTAGTAAGTCTTATGTAATGTTACCGGATAATGCTTCTGTTGCTTCGGCTAAGACTAAAATATCTAAAATAGTTAATGAAAGCTAGCTAATGTTAGCTTTTTTTGTATGCTTTTTAGAAGATTTGTCGAACGTGTTTAAACTAATTAAAAAATGCTCTATATTTAAGTAGCAGGTGATTTAATGCTTAAGATTCAAAGTGAAATAAAGCAAGGAATACTGTTTATTAGATTAAGTGGTATTTTAAGTTGGCGAAGTGCTTTTAAATTAGAAAAGTATATTAAGATAGTTAAAAATTATAAGGTAAAATTTTTGATTTTAAACTGTTTAAATTTAAAAAATATTGACGAGATGGGAATATTAAAGTTAGTAAAATTAGATCGTATAATTAGAGATAATAAAGGACAAATTTTAATGTGTGAGGTTCCTTTAGAGTTACAGTTAAATAAATTGAATTTAATGATTTTGGAAGATGAAAAATCAGCAGTGAAAATGATAAATATATAGGAGGAATTTTATGGATCCTAAAGAATATATTGTAAGTGAATATATGTGGTTGGTAAAAAAAATAGCGAAAACATTTAATAATATTGAACAAGAAGATCTTTACCAAGCGGGAAAAGAGGGCTTATTAAAAGCTTTTATGAACTATGATGAAAATAGTGAAGCTAAATTTTCTACTTATGCTTATAAATATGTTTATGGAGCTATGCATCAACTCATATATAAAACAAGTGATTTAAAGATTTCTAGAGATGTTTTGACTAAATATAAACTTATTTTACATACTCAGCAGCAATTAACCCAGGTTTATTTAAAGGAACCATCATATCAAGATATAGCAAATATTTTACAGATGAGTGAAGAAGAAATAGGGCTAATTATCCAAGCGGTACAAAAAATGGCTAGTATGGATACTGCTATTGGTGAAGATTTAAGATTGGAGGAAGTAATTGCCTGTAAGGAAGATATAAGTCTTGATGATAAGATTTTATTAGAAGAATCGATTAATGAATTAGATGAACTTCAAAAAAGAATTATTGATTGTCGATATTATCAAGGTTTCACGCAAAGCGAAACGGCACAGATTTTGGGACTTTCTCAAGTTAAAGTTAGTAGATATGAACAAAAAAGTTTGCAAAGAATGAAAACCTTCGTAGGAAGCTAAGTATATTAAGTGAAAAAACCTTCATAATAAAAATGGAGGTTTTTTAATGAAAAAGGAAGAATATAAAAAAATTGTCAAAAAGCATACTCCGAAAGAAAATAGATTAGTTAATGCTTTAACAAGTTTTGTAATGGGTGGTTTATTTGGCATATTAGCTCAAGCTGTTACGGATTTGTATCGCTATTGGTTTAATTTAACGATTGCTGATGCTACGACTTGGATGTTAATTACATTTATTTTTTTAGCTTCACTTTTAACGGCTTTAGGGATATTTGATCGTTTAGTTACTTATTTTAAATCGGCTCTGATTATTCCGATAACGGGCTTTGCGCATTCTATGACTAGTGCGGCTTTAGACTATAAAAGTGACGGTATGGTAACAGGGCTTGGGGCTAATTGTTTCAAATTGGCTGGGAGTGTAATTTTATTTGGAATTATTAGTGCTTTTATCTTAGTAATTATTGGGGTGATTATATATGGCTAGTATTATTTTTAAAAATGTTTATATTAAAGATGAAGAAAGTATAGTAGGACCATATGAAAAAGAAGGAAATATTAATTTTGCTAATTATGTTAAAGATTTGTACGGTACAGAAAAAACTTTTGAAAATTGTGAAATTAAAATGCAAAGATGGGTTTTTGATAATGTTCTACGAAAGAATAATTTAAAGGATAAAGATGTCGGAATAGTTGTTGGAGGAGATTTAATGAATCAACTAACAGCTACGAGTTATAATATGAAAAATTATGATATAGCTTTTTTAGGGGTATATAGTGCTTGTGCTTCATTTGTTGAGGCTATGATAGTTACGGCTAATCTGCTTGATACGAGATTTTTTAAAAGAGGGATAGTTATTACTAGTAGTCATAATTTATCTAGTGAAAAACAGTTTAGGTTTCCAGTGGAATATGGTTGTTTAAAGCCAAAAAGAGCAACATTTACAGCTACAGGAGCAGTAGCGTCTTTACTAACTAATGAAGTAAGTAGAATAAAAGTAGAAAGTGCTACAATTGGAAAAGTAATAGATTTGGGAATTAAAGATCCTTTTCATATGGGAGCAGTTATGACTCCGGCAGCAGCTTTAAGTATTTATGAACATTTGAAAGATTTAAAAAGGGATGCAAGTTACTATGATGTGATTTTAACAGGTGATTTAGGAGAAGTAGGAGCTAAGATTTTAAAAGATTATATGTTAGAAAATTATCACATTAAACTCAAAAATCATTTGGATGCAGCAACGCTTTTATATAGAGAAAGCCAAGAAACTTTTGCTGGTGCCAGCGGCCCCGTTGCTTTACCTTTAGTACTTTTTAACAAGATTTTAAAAGAAAAAAAATATAAAAAGATTTTAATTGTAGGAACAGGATCGCTTCATTCGCCGGTTATGTGCAATCAAAAAAATCCAATTCCGGCTATTGCTCATGTTGTTAGTTTGGAGGTTGGCTTATGAGTTATTTATATGCTTTTATATTTGTGGGTGTTTTGTGTTTGATTGCGCAAGTAATTATTGATAATACAACGCTTAGTTTTGGACATGTAACTAGTATGTATGTAGTGGCGGGGGCGATACTGGGATTTTTTGAAATTTATGATAAAATTAAAAGTATAGTGGGACCGGCAGCATCCTTGCCAATAGTATCTTTTGGTAATTTGTTGTATCAAGCCGGTTTAGATGGTTATTTAGATAAGGGATTATTAGGAATATTTCAAAATTTGTTAACAACTACTTCAGCCGGAATATGTAGTGCGATAATTTTTGCCTTTTTTATGGCTTTAGTTTTTAAGCCAAAAGATTAAGAAGAATGTTAAAAGTAATTGGCATTCTTCTTTTATTTTGTTATAATTTAAAAGAAGAATGAGGGGATAGCTATGCCAGAAAATAAAGATGAAAATAATCTAAATAATAATGAAGTTACTAATATAACGCCACAAGAGGATAATCAAGCTGATAATTCAAGTCAAAGTGAAATACCATTTAAAATGGAAGCAGAAGTAATTGGGGAAATTCCGGTTGAAAAACAAAAAGGTCTTTTTGGAACTATTTTCTTTTTTGTTTTACTTATTGCCTTTGCTTTAGGACTTCCTTATATTTCAGATTATGTTAAAACTTTAATGGGAACTAACCAAGAAGAACAAATAATCGAAGAACCCCAGGAAGAAAAGCCTGCTGCTGAGGGTGAAGTTAAGGAAGCAGAAGATGTTTTATATTATGAAATAGATCCAAATACTACTTTTAGTGTTGAAGATTTATCTTTAAGTAATTTTAGCAAAGAATTTAGTGATGATTATTATCTTTTGTTTATGGTTGGTAATAAAAAATTAACTAGTTATAAATTTGATGAAAATTATTATTTAGAGTTGTTGACTCAAGATAAAACTTTAATTGAAAGAGTTAAAATTGCTAGTTTAACAACTTTAGATGGTAATGGAAATATGCAATTAAAATTGCCGATTAGCGAAAATTCTTATAATAATGCGACCTTAATGACTGTAAGTAAAAAAACTAGTAATGATTATCCAGATATAACTTTGCAAGGAAAATCTGATGAATATGCGACTTTAGTCTGTAAAAATAATACTCGAGAAATCACTTATTATTTTAATGAGGATAGTTTAGAAAAGATTAGTGATGTTTATGAGTATCTAAATAGTGATGAGAATACTTTTAGAGATAAATTAAAAGAGGAGACTACGCAAGCAGCTAGTTTGAATAACGTCGATGGTATTACTTCATCTATTGTTGATACTACCAGTTCATTTACAGTAAATACGCAGATAGATTTAACTAAAGCCGATTTATCTAAGGTAAAAAGTTTATATTATTATAAAAAGGGAACATTACCTAAAGTAGTGAAATTTGAGATGGAAGCTATGAGGTATACTTGTCAGTAAGGGGGAGGTTTAATGAATTTTCATGTTAATGATTTTGAAGGTCCTTTAGATCTTCTTTTACATTTGGTTAAACAATCTAAAATGGACATTTATGAAATTAAAATTTCTTTAATTATTGAACAATATTTAGAAATTATTAATAAATGGCAAAATTTGAATGTTGATTTAGCTAGTTCATATCTAGTTATGGCTGGGTCTTTATTATTAATAAAAAGTAAGATGCTAATTAACAAAAATGATGAAGATGAAGAAACAGAAGAGGTTGTAAGCGAAGAAGATTTACGAAATAAATTAATTGCTTATCAAATGTATAAGGATATTACGGAAGAATTTAAAGCATTATCTTTAAAACGAAATGAAGTATATACAAAAGAACCTACTAATATTAATGAATATGCTGAGGATCCTAAATTAGTAAATAATGGTATTACAATTTCGGATTTACTAGAAGCTTTAAAAGGTGTAAAATTGCGTGAACAAATGCTTAAACCAGTCGAAACTAAAATTACCAAAAAAGAACTTAGTGTTAGTAAACAAGTAGAGAAAATTCGTAATTTGCTTTCTAAACAAAAAAAATTGCAATTTGCAGATTTGTTTGAAGAATATACAAAAGATTTTGTAGTAGTTACCTTTTTATCGATACTAAATATGAGTAAAAACAAGGAAATTTTACTTACACAAGATAATAATTTTGGTAATATAGTTATTGAAAGAAGGTCTGAAGTATGAATATGCTAGGAGTAATTGAAGGAATTTTATTTGTAGTTGGAGATGAAGGAATTACTTTAGGCGCTTTGAGTGAAACTATAAATAAACCAGTTGATGAAACTAAACAATTACTTTTGGAATTAAAGAAAATGTATGAAAGTGAAAAACGTGGTATTAGAATTAGTTACTTGGGAGATGCTTTTAAATTAACAACCAAAAAGGAACATAAGGATTTTTATCAAAGATTAATTGAAAATCCGGAAAGTAATACTTTAAGTCAAGCGGCTTTAGAAGTTTTGGCTATTGTGGCTTATAATCAACCTATAACACGTATTGAAATAGATGAAATTAGAGGAGTTTCTTCAATACATATGATCAGAAAATTATTAGCTAAAAATTTATTAAAAGAATCAGGAAAATCAACTTTGCCGGGTAGACCTAACTTATATGCAACAACTAAGGATTTTTTAGATTTTTTTGGTTTAAGTACAATTAATGATTTGCCAAAATTACCGGAAGAAAATCAAAATATCGAAGATGATGTAGAGTTATTTTCATCAATTTATAAGGAGCCAGATGAATAATATTTTTAAAGAAGATGTTTTAAACGTTATCAAAGACAGTGAAGATTATTCTGAGATTAAAAACATTTGTAATGATATTGAATATTCTAATTTTACTAGATGTATATTTGCAGATATAGAATTTACAAATATGAACTTAAATCATGTTACGTTTAGAAACTGTGATTTTTCCAATACAATATTTGAAAAAATAGGAATACATAATGTTGTTTTTGAAAATTGTAAATTTGTGGGAGCGCAATTTATGATGATGCCTTTGAATAATGGAGAATTTAAAGATTGTTTATTATCTTATTCTAGTTTTTTTGAGGTGAAAATTAAAAATGTTAGTTTTAGAAATTGTAAAATGATTTTAGCACGGTTGAATATGGTAAAATTTAAATCAGTTAATTTGGAAAATTGTGATCTTTCCCAAACGGAAATTTTTAATTCGTCTTTAAAAAATATCGATTTATCAAGTTGTAATTTAGATAATCTTAATATTGATATAAAGGATTTAAGTGGTAGTAAGTTATCTTCTTTACAAATGTTACAAATAGCTAGTTTACTTGATATTGAAATTGTTTAAAAGATAATTTGCAAAAATAATAATAATGTTGTATAATACCTCCTAAAAAAGGGGGGATTTGTTATGAATACTATTAGCATTTCCAATAATAAATTTAATTCTTTAACAAAAATGAAATTAAATTCTAAAATATATAATACAGAAGGTATTATATATGATTTTCGATATAAAGGATCTGATAAGGCCTTAAAACGTTTTTATAGTAATTCTGGGGTGACTTTTGCTAATAAATTATATACTTTAGAGATGTTAGATTATTATAAAAACTATTTGCCTAAAAATTTTTGCTGCCCTGATAATTTAGTAAATGTTGGTGGTGAAGTGGTAGGCTTTACAATGCCTAAAATTGAGGGAATAAATTTAAGAGTGTTGTTAGATGATGAAAAAGTTTCTATACATGAAAAAATTTATTATCTTTATAAAATAGGTGAAGTTTTATTTCAAATGAAAAAAATAAGAAAGCATACTCCTTTGAAACAATTTTACATTAATGATTTACATGAATCTAATATAATTATTAATCCAGACAATAAAGATATAAGTATTTTAGATTTAGATAGTTGTCGAATTTTTAATAATGGTTGTTTTGCGGCTAAATATTTAGGGACGAATGTCTTTGTTTATGATAAACCTAATAAATACATTTATAATGAAGATATTAACAATGGATATGGTTTGATTGTGGCTAATGAGAATTCTGATTTATTTTGCTATAACATTATGGTCCTTAATTTTTTATATCAAGATAATGTTCACAGAATGAATTTAAAACAATTTTATGAGTATTTGAATTATTTGAATAGTTTAAATTTCAATTTAGAATTACTAGATTGCTTTAGTAAAATAGGTGTGTTTTGTGATAATGATAATCCATTTAAATGGTTGGATTCATTAAGTGAGGAACAAGTGTGTAAAGCTAGAGAAAATGTTTATAAATTAAATTTATCTAAATGATTTTTATTTACCATTTTAGATATAAAAAAGAGCGTTTTTAGGGTTTTAATACCCAAAAACACTCATTTTTTTACTGTTGTCTCCCACTTTCATAAAACATAAAATATTACTATTTCCAAAAAAGTAGTTTGTCAACAGTCTGAATCAATCATTTTTGATTGATTCTTATATCAAAAGTTCGAGCTTTTCGAACAGATTTCTAAAGTGGTGCCTGTGGTGAGACTCGAACTCACACGATATTGCTACCACTGGATTTTGAGTCCAGCGCGTCTACCAATTCCGCCACACAGGCATAAATACATTATAACAGAAGTTTTTATTTTTTTAAAGGATAACTTAATAATATTAGACAAATTACGCATTTATGGAATGTTAGAATAAAGTTGTGATTAAAAATGAAAGTAAAAATATTTGACGAAGGACATGAAAAGGATTTAGAAAATTCAGTTAATACTTTTCTTAGTACGCTAAATGGTGATATAATTGATATCAAGTATCAAGTTTCCATCGCTTTATTTTCAGAAGAACAAGTTTATTGTTTTTCGGCGATGATAATTTATATTGCAAAGTAGTGATGATAATGAAAAAAAATTCTTTTTTTGAAGGAACGTTTATAGCAACAGCTGCTATTTTTTTGGTAAAAATCTTAGGAATGCTTTATGTAATCCCTTTTTATCAAATAGTAGGGCCTAAAGGAGCTTCTTTATATGCCTATGCTTATACGATTTATAACATATTTTTAGATGTGGCTTCAGCTGGTTTGCCAATAGCAATAAGTAAGATAATAAACGAATATAATACTTTGGGGCAAAAAGAAGCCAAGGTTAGGACTTATCAAATTGGGAAGAAAATAATTTTAGGGTTTTCTTTACTTTCCTTTATAATTGTATTTGGCTTTGCACCATTAATAGCTAAAGTTATACTAGGAGATTTAAGTGGTGGAAATACTATTGAGGATGTTGCTTTTGTAATAAGGTGTATATCTTTAGCAATTTTAGTTATTCCTTATTTAGCAGTATCTAAGGGGTATTTGCAAGGGCATCAATATATTAAAGCTCCTTCAGTATCTCAGGTATTGGAACAAATTATTAGAATAATAATTATTATTGTAGGTTCTTATGTGGCTATTAAAGTTCTTAATTTAAACGACACAATAGGTGTTGGCATAGCTGTTTTAGGAGCATTAGTTGGTGGAATAGCGGCATGTTTATATATTCGAAAAAAAATTAAAGATAATAAAAAGGCATTAAATTTAGATGCTACTATTGAGGTTAAAGACGATGTAAGTAATAAAGAAATCGTAAAAAAAATATTTAAGTATGCAATACCTTTTATAATTATAGATACTTCAGCTAGTATATATAGCTTTATGGATATGGTTTTAATAATAAGAAGTTTAAATTATATAGGTTTTAATGCTCAAGATGTGGAATTTATTGCTAGTTCTATAATTACTTATGCTCCTAAAATAAATATGATAGTACATGCTTTAGCTACTGGAATGTCAGTTAGTTTGATACCTACTATAGTGTCATCTTATGTCAAGAAAGACATGGATGATGTAAACAACAAGTTAAATAAAGCGATGCAAATGATTTTAGTAATATCGTTACCAATGTGTGTAGGTATTGCCTTATTAGCTGAATCTATATGGACTTTATTTTATACACCAAATAATTATGGGGTAACAGTTTTAACGTTAAGTATATTTACATCGCTATTTACAAATCTTTTTGTAGTAACTAGTTCTACTTTACAAGGACTAAACAAATTTAAAACTGTATATATAAGTACCATAAGCGGTTTTGCTGTTAATGGACTTTTAGATGTTCCTTTAATATTATTATTTAATAAGATAAAAATACCGGCATATTTAGGGGCTATAGTGGCAACTATGACTGGTTATTGTATTTCAATATTGATTGCTTTAGTAAGTTTAAAGAAGGAAAACAAGTTAAAATATGACTCGACTGTCAAAGTGGTTGGGAAATCTTTTATACCTTTGTTTGTTATGGCTGTAGTTGTAGTCTTATTAAAATTAATCATTCCACTAAATTTAGATAGCAAATTTTATTGTACAATTTATGTGGCTATTATATCAGTTATTGGGGCATTTATTTATTTATTAGTGGCTTATAAGATTAAAGTAATTGCCGATGTTTTTGGGCAAAATAAGATAAATCAAGTATTAAAAAAGCTTTCTTTTAAAAGAAAAAAAGCTTAAATCATGTACATATTTGATGAAATATTTATATCTTCTGTACTAGTTTTAAAAGTTGCCCCCTCTAATTTGCTAATGCGTGTTTCTAACTTTTGCATTTGACGCTCTAAACGAGAGATTTTATTATCATAGTCCGTTGTACTACTTGCACTAGGATAAGTGTTCATGCTATTTGGTGGCATAGGTCCAGCATAAAAGCTATTGCTTGCAGCTTGATAGGGCATCATTTGATTAGGCATCATATTAGGAGCCGGAACAAATGAAGAACTCATTTGGGAACTTTCAAAAAAAGTATTACGATCTTTTTTCATAGGTAATCCTCCCTTTTCACAATATTATATGTTAAAATGAGATTATGTTTCAAGGAAGTGAAATATATGCGTTTGAGAAATGTAAAAAATGCTCAAGATATTTTAAATAATTGTTCATTTTTAATAAATAATCCTCAAAATTATAAAGGAGATTTTAAAAAATTATTTGGTAATAATAATCCAATACATATTGAAATTGGCATGGGTAAAGGAAAATTTATTAGCAGCTTAGCTGCAGCTAACCCTAATATTAACTATATTGGAATTGAAAAGATGTCTAGTATTTTGGCTAGAGGTATACAAACCATTGAGAAATCTCCTCTTGACAATTTGAAAGTAATGCGTTTGGATGCTTTAGAATTAGCAGATATATTTGCGGCCGAAATAGATAGAATATATCTTAATTTTTCAGATCCGTGGCCTAAAAACAGACATGCCAAAAGAAGACTTACTTCGCATACGTTTTTAAAGATATATGATAAAATTTTTGCAGGCCAAAAAGTAATTATACAGAAAACAGATAATGATAAATTGTTTGAAAGTAGTATTGAATTTTTGAGTACATATGGTTATATTTTAAAAAATATTTCTTTAGATTTGCATAAAACCGATAAAAAAAATTATATGACTGAATATGAAGAAAAATTTAGTAAAAAGGGGATTAAAATTAAATATTTAGAGGCATACAAAGACTAAAAAGAGTTATTTTCAAAAAGTTATATTTTTGATATAATTACCAAAGACTAGGAGGAATTATGAAAAAGTTGGCACTTATTCTTTTATCCTTAAGTTTTTTAACAGGTTGTACTAATATAAATAATTTAAATTTAGAGGAAGTTGTTAATAATAATTTAAGTAGTAAACAAAAGTTAAGTAATCAATATCGTAGTGGATATAAATATTATTTACCAAGAGGCCTTAGTGTTGTTAATCAAAGTGATTATAATGAAAAATTAAATAATGATAGATATACATACCATTTATATGTTGATGTTATAAGTTACTTTAATAAAGTAGAAGCTGATTATGAACCTAAAGATGATGTTTATTATTCTAAAACTTTAAATAGCAATGGTCTAAAAGGTTATATTGAAATTAAGGAAACTGTCGAAAAAGATAATAAATATTTAGTTGAAATAATGTATAATTATGCTAAAATAGAAGTGATAGTAAAGCAGAGAGATCTTAATAGTACTATTGCAAATTCATTAACAATCTTAAATTCAATCCAATATAATGACAATATAATAGATAATATGATGAAAGATAACAAGTTACAGTATAAAGAAACGGAAATGAATATATTTAATACTAAAGAGACAACGAGTAATTATATTAACTATGAAGAGATGTATGGACAATATGATGATTCGAATGATATTCATGACTCAGATTTAATAGAATAGGATAGTGAAAACATGGGCTTAATTAATAAAATTAAAAATGTGTTATTTGAAGAAGAAGAAATAGAAATACCAATTTACACTAAGGAAGAAGTACAGAAAAAACCAGAAGTAAAACCAGTTAAAAAAATTAGTACTCCTGTTAAAAGTGTAGTTAAAGAAGAAGTAAAGCCGGAAGTAAAACCTGTTATAGAGGAAAAGAAAGAACCGGTTGTGGATAACGAAAGGGAAACATTTAAGAGTGAACCAACTTTTCAGTTTCCTGTGTTTGATGAAAGTGAATTTAAAGAGACTAAAAGAATAAAACAAAGAATACAAAATAGTAGAAAAGAAGAAAAAAACAGGAAAGTAGATTTTGGACGATTTGAAGAAAAAAGAAAAGTTGAAGAAGTAAAAAAACAGTTTAAACCATCGCCAGTTATTTCTCCGGTTTATGGAATACTTGATAAAAATTATGTTAAAGATGATTTGACAAGTAAAAAAACTATGGAAAAAGCAAAAGTAGTAGATGTGGATACTATTCGTAATAAGGCTTATGGAATTTTAGAAGAAGAAGTTGTTAATAATGAAGATATAACAGAGGAAAAACCAACTAAGTCAATTAATGAACTTTTAATGGATTCTATTGAAGAAGAAGTTGTTAATAATGAAGAAATTAAAGTCGAGGAAATAAAAAATGAAGATACATATAATGTTTTAGATGAGTTAATAGATGATCCAAAAGAAGTTGATGAGAGTTTAGAAAGTGACTTGTTTCATCTAATAGATTCTATGTATACGAGTAAAGAGGAGGATAAATAATGACTTTTTTACAACAACTTTTACCAATAATTATATACTTTTTATTAATAATTTTGCTTATTATTGGCATAATATTAGGTGTAAAGGCTATTAATGCCTTAACAAAAGTAGAAAAAGTAGTAGATGATGTAAATAAAAAGGTGGAGTCATTAAATGGTTTTTTTAACATCTTAGATTTCACGACAGATAAAATTGTTTTGCTTAGTGATAAAATGATTGACCTTATAAGTGGTGCTTTTAGTAGATTATTCTTTAGAAATAAGAATAAAAAAAATAAAGATGAAATGGAGGATGTATGATGAAGAAAAAAGGAATGGGAAAATTTGTGGCTGGAGCCTTAGTTGGTGGAGCTTTGGGAGTGCTTTTTGCTCCTAAAAAAGGTAGTGAGTCTAGAGAAATATTAAAAAATAAAACCAAAGATGCTTATGATAAAGTTAAAAACATGAGCGGCGAAGATGTTAAAGAATTTGTAGAAGAAAAAATAGAACAATTAAAACAAGAAGTTGCCGATTTAGATAAGGAAAAGGTTTTAAAAGTAGCTAAAGAAAAAGCTAGCGTTTTAAAACAAAAAGCTGATGATATTGTCCAGATAGCTATTGAAAAGGGAAGTCCAATGGTGCAAAAAACAGCTAATAATGCTAAAGATAAAATAATTAGTATGTTAAATGCAACAATTGAAAAGTTAGAACAAAGTAAAGAGGATATTTCAGCAACGAAAAAATCAAGTAAGAATGGTAAAAGTAAAGACGAAAAATAGTCTTTATTTTTTTGGGATTCTAAAAGCTTAAATAGGGAATTTTGCTTAGTAATTCTTTTGACAAAAATATAAGAAAATGATATTATCAATATAGTAGAATGAGGTGGATTTGAGTGCCTAAGAAAAAAAATATTGTTTTTAGTATTCTCTTTGTAGTAGCCGTTATTATAGGGACGGTTTGTCTTACAGTGACATCAAAAGATTTAAAAGAAACTTATGCATTAGGTTCGGGAATATCAAGCATAAATGTAAATAATGATGTAGTGACTATTAATTCTTATTCTTCCTCTGGGATCATGGGGTTTTATATTGGTACTTCATCAGATATGAATGCGGCAACATATTATAAAAGTAATGGAACTTCTACATTGAAAGTTAGTTTGTTAAATGGAACTTATAATATATGGATAATGGATAAAAACGGAACAGTTACTAAGTATAATAAAAAATTTACAGTAAGTAATTCTTGTTCTAGTGATTTTTTAAATAATGCTAAAGGAACGGGGGAGATTAAACACTGTTATTTTACTTCTGATGGAACTTATCTATTTGAAACAAAATCTGAATCTTTAGTGAGATGTGCAGATGGTTATAGACGCGATGAAAGTCAAACAAGAGTTGTGCAAGATAATTGTTCAGGACTAACTAGAGCTGCTATTAATGGAGCTGGTTTGGTATCAAAAGTTTGTTCAAAAACTTGGACTTATGCTTGTGTACCAACAAGTGGAGGTAGTGGAGTGTCTGTTGTTAATGCTACTACGACTGGGGATTGGACTAACTATAATAAAGAAATAACAGTTACTAGTAAAAAGGGCGGAAGTGAAATAGCTGGATATTATATATCAACTAATTCTGCTAAACCGAATGCTGCAAGTAATTGGGTGGCTAGCAATTCAACGACTTGGAAAACTACGCAAGGGGCAGGAACTTATTATATTTGGGTAAAAGATGCTGCTGGTAATATAAGTAATAATTATAAATCAGTTACAGTTTCAAAAATTGAAACTACACCACCAGTCGTCGATTCTTTAATTCCTTCTTCATCGGCTAAGAATTTAACTATTAAGGCTAGTGATGAAGGCGGAAGCGGAATTGGCGGATATTATATTAGTTCTGAGAATACAGCACCTACATTATCCTCAGAGTGGATAAATACAAACGATGCTAATTATACTGTTGGTAAAGAACCGGGAACTTATTATGTTTGGGCTAAAGATGCAGCAGGAAACATAAGTGCTTCTAGTAAAAAAGCAACAATTGCTGAATCTTCGACAACTGATAATAATAATTTAGCTTCTTTAACTATTAAAGATGTCGAAATTACCCCAGCTTTTGATGCCAATGTAACAGAATATACAGCAATTTCTACTTATTCATCAATTACCGTAGATGCTACTTTACAAGATAGTAACGCAAGTTTTGTAAATAAATTTGGGCCAAGAAAAGTAAATTTAAAAAGTGGTGTAAATAATGTTTTAATTAAAGTTAAAAGTTCTTTGGGAAATGAAAAAACTTATACGATTAAAGTTACTTATAATGGAAAATCTAGTAATGGTAAGGTAACGGCTAATTTAAAATCATTAAAATTAAATAGTGGTAATTTAACTTTTGATAAAGATATTACTGAATATCGTATGTATGTACCAAGAAGTTTAGAAAAATTAGAAATTGAAGCTGAAGCCGAAGATCCTAATGCTGATATAAAAATTGAAAATCCTGAAAAGTTAGAAATTGGCGATAATAAAGTAACAATTACCGTAACAGCTAGTAATGGGACAACTAAAGTCTATACTTTAAATATTATAAAAAAAGAAACTAATTCTGTTTCTACAAATAATTATTTACGTTCGTTAAAGATTACTGGTTATGATATTGATTTTAAAAGAGATACTTTAGAATATAAGATAAAATTAGGAAATAAAACTTACTTGAATATAAATGCTGTAGCTGAAGATAGCAATGCTGAAGTAACGATTGATAATACAAAATATTTAACTAAAGATTCTATAATCAATGTTATGGTAAGAGCTGAAGATGGTAGTGCTAGAATTTATAAAATTTATTTAAATAAGTCGGGATTATCGGTTGGAACTATTATTTTAATTATTATAGGAAGTTTAGTAGTTTTAGCAATTATTGCCTTTGTTGTTTTGAAAATGTTAGGCTACAGTATATATATAAATTTTGGAGCTATTAAAGATTTCTTTATTAAATTATTTAAAAGAAATAAGGAATAAAAAAGCTTTTAGAAGAAATGCTATTAAATTAAAAAGATAGGAATTTTGAATTAGTCAAGTATAAGTAGACAACTACAAGAAAAGTAGATGTCTACTTTTTTTGATACAATAATTTTAATAGAAATAAATAAGGATAGTATCAATTGTTAGAAGTTAAGCTTACAAAGAATAGGGATATTCTATTTTAAAAGTAGAAATCCTTGAAGGAAACGACAAAAAACAAAATGAAATTTAATTTGTTTAGTCCAAACACAAACAGATAATTAGGCATAATATGTATTAAGAAAGGAGTAGTTATATGTATAATCCACCAAAACCAATGAATCCTTATATTAATCAAAGTGGGGATCGTCAATTCTTATTTCCGTTTTTAGTTGGTGCAGTAACTGGAGGGGCTGCTATTGGTTTAACCCGACCAAGACCGGTATATGTAAACCAGCCGCCAGTATATCGTCCTTATCCACCAGGATATGGTTACTATAATAGTTATGGATATTATGTACCGCCATACTATCGATAAAATACTCGATAAGAGTATTTTTTGTTTTCAAAAATTATGCGGATAATTATAGCTAAGCTAATAAAGAATAAAATCAAACTAGATCCGCCATAACTAAAAAAAGGTAAAGGGATACCTACAATAGGTAACAGGCCCAGATTCATGAATATATTTTGAACTTGTTGATATAAAAACATTGCTAAAAAACCAATAATTAAGATTTGACAAGTTAAATTTTTTATCTTTTTGAAATTATAAATTATAATAAAGTCTATTAATAAATAACAAAGAAGGATAAGGATACCACCCAAAATTCCAAAATGATTTATATTTAAAGCAAAGATAAAATCAGTGGCAGCTTCTGGGAAATATAAATTCGTAGCATTTTGAGGAGTAGATATAAATTTACTGGTAGCGATCGTTGTTAAAGCATTTTCTATTTGCATTCCCCCGCCATTTTTAAAGTCAATTAAGCGTTCAATGCGGTAGTAAATGCTAGAACCAAATAAAGAAATAAAATTATCTTTAAAATAATAATACATAATAGTTAAAGAGCCTAAAATACTTGCTACTATTCCTATAGTAATTAAAATATATTTTAGTTTTATTCTACTAAATAAAATAATACAAGACGTAATAAAAAAGTAAATAATAACTGCTCCAGTATCAGGTTCTAAAAATGTAAGTATTGCCGGTAATAAAAAAATAATAATTAAGCGTAGTAATAATATAATATGGTCTTTATTAGAAAGTGGTGGATGAGCAGTTATAATATGAGTTGAATATAGTATCAGAGATAATTTCATAAATTCAGAAGGCTGAAAAGAAAAAAAACTTATGGAAAACCAGGCTTTTGAACCGTTAACTTCTTTACCAATAAATAAAACAAGTAGTAGTAAAAATAAATTTATATAATAAATAAAAGGGCTTATTTTAAGAATAAATTTAGGTTTAATAAAAAAAGTAATAATGAAAAGAAAAATAGCGATGAGAAACCATAGAATCTGTTTTTGAAAAAAGTTATTATAAATTGAAGATAAATTGGGAGCATAATAAAGATTTAGTAAACTAAAAATCATTAATATTACTAAAGGAAGTAAGTACAATAAATTTTTAAAATTTAATATTTTTTTCATGTTATTATTATGGATAAATAAGACAACTTTATGAGAAAAAAACATATACTTATAAAGAGGTGAGAACTTATGAGTGAGAAATTGCCAGGTATTTATGCTAATAAAATTGAAAAAGATTTAAATAATACGCAAATAGTTTATTATGGAAAAAATAATAATGAAGAGCGAAAAGATACTTTAAGTATTGAAAGTAAGATTAATCGAATTTTTAACTCAAGTGATTATGTTTACAAAAAAGAAGTATTATTAGATTTAGATAATGAAACAGTTAGGAAAACTATTATTGGTAAAACTTATAAAGGATTATTAACAATGGATAATGAAGTGATTGAAATAAGTAAAATTAGGGATATACGTGTAGTTTAGAATAAGGGCATTTAACTTTACAGAAACTTCTTTATAAGTTATAATCTTAGGTATGAAGGAGCTTTTGTATGAAAAAGAAAAAAGTTCAAGGTGAGTTTGTTTTAATTGTTACTATTTTAATAATTGCATTACTGGTTAATTTAGTGGGAATTATTATGTATGCAACAAAGGCTCACAGTTATACATATAGCGAAAAAGATTCTTTTGAGGTTGAAGTTGATGCTAAAAAATTAGCAGTATTTGCCGCTAATAATAATCAGGAATTAGAATTTGTAGAAGGTTATGGACCTAAAGAAGTTAATTTAAATTATGGTCGTAATAATGTTGAATTAAAAATAGCTGGTAAAAATGAGAAAACTTATTCTATTGTAGCCGATCGAGAAGATAATAGAGAACAAGAAAATAGATTATCTAACATTATTTTAAGCACTGGAAAATTAGACTTTGAAGAGAACAAAGAGACCTATAATTTAAGTGTGGGAAACATTGATAAAATAGCAGTTAATGCCATATTAAAATCACCTAAATCTTCTTTTGTAGATAATTATGGACCTCGCATAGTTGATTTAAGTGAGGGACTTAATGTTGTAACTTTAAAAGTAAAAAGTGAATCTAGAGAAGAACGAGCTTATAAAATAAATATTTTTAAAAATTCGAATATGGAAGCAACTATTAATGATGATAATTTGTTAAATAGTATTTCCATAAAAGGAGCGACAATTGATTTTCAAAAAGACAAATTTGATTATGAAATAGAAGCTAAATTAGATGAGCTTGAATTATATGCTTTTAGTGATAACCCTAATGACAGTATTGAAATAAGCGATTATAAAAATATCGGTGATGGTGGTGTAATTACAATTACTGTTGACAATAAAAATACTTATAATATTACGGTACATAGCCAAAAAGAAGAGGTTAATGAACAACATTATTTAGAGTATTTGGACGTAGGCGGTTATAATTTACATTTTAAAAAAGATAAACTAGATTATGAAGTTGTAGTTCCTGCAAATAGAAATATTATAGTTAGTGCTTTTACAAATGACGATGCTAATATATCAATAGTACAAACTAAACAAAATGATGAAAGTGTTGTTTCAATTAATTTAACTAAAGATAATAAAATATTAAATACTTATACCATAACGTTAAAAAATAGTTTTTGGAACATAAAAAATGAAATTTGTGCAGTTATTTTTACTTTTGTAGCTGGTTTAGGTATTTTGATGATTATTAAATATTTTGAATTGAAGAAGAAAAATAAAAAAGTTAATGTTCATAAGAAGAATAACAATTCTAAAAATTCAAACTATAATAATTTTTCAAGAAGTTATACTAAAAGTAATAAACCGAAAAAAAATAAGAAGCGTAAATCTGTTAAGCGTAAAAAAACAAAGCGAAAAAAATAAGTAAGGTGTTTACTTATTTTTTGTTTAAAATTATAATGATAGTAGTGATTAATTATGAAAAAAGTAGAAATATTGTCTCCGGTTGGAAATCAAGAAATGTTAAAAATGGCAGTAAATAATGGAGCTGATGCTGTATATTTGGCCGGGAAACTGTATGGGGCTAGGAAATTTGCTTTAAATTTTGAAAACGAGGATTTAATAGAAGTAGTAAAATATTGTCATTTATATGGAGTAAAGGTTTATGTTACAGTAAATACTATTATTTATGAAAGTGAAGTAACAGAATTTTTGAAATATATAAATTTTTTGTGCGAAATTAATGTTGATGCCGTAATTATGCAAGATTTGGGAATGATTAAAGTGGTAAGAAAGATGTTTCCAGATTTGGAAATACATGCTTCAACACAAATGCATAATCACAATCCGGAAGGAATAAAGTATTTACAATCTCTGGGGGTTAAACGGGTGGTACTAGCCAGAGAATTGACTTTAGAGGAAATAAAGAATATTAATATTGATATTGAAAAAGAGATGTTTGTATATGGAGCTTTATGTATCAGTTATTCAGGACAATGTTTGTTTTCATCACAAGTTTTAAATAGGAGTGGAAATCGTGGGGAATGCGCCGGAATGTGTCGTCTTCCTTACAAATTAGTAAAAAATCAAAAAGCAATTACTACTAAAGGAGATTATTTATTAAGTCCTAAAGAACTTAATACTTTAAGTAGATTACGAGAAATAATTAATAGTGGTGTAGATAGTTTAAAAATAGAAGGTCGTATGAAAAGTCCGGAATATGTTGGCTATGTTACTAAAGTTTTTAGAAGATTAGTAGATTGTTATTATAATAACGAAGAAATGAATTTATATAAAGAAGAAATAAAAAGCCTGAAAAAATTATATAATCGTGAATTTACTTTAGGTCATGCTTTTTTAGAACGTAATGGTAAACTTATGAATATAGAAAAGCCTAATCATCAAGGGACAATTTTAGGATATGCAAAAGTTGAAGGTGGTAAAATAGCTATTAATCTTGAGGATGATATTGCGCAAGGAGATGGTATTCGTTTTGCCAATAATTCCGGAATGATTGTTAATTTTTTATATAATAAAGAAGGATTACTAATTAATAGTGCTAAAAAAGGAGATATCGTTTATGTTAAAAATAAAGTCAAATTGAAAGATTATGGCGTAGTTTTAAAAACGTATGATATTGTTTTAAGTCAAACTATTAATGATATTAAAGAACGTAAAGTTCCAGTAAATATTGAGGTGGAAGCATATGTTTCTAAGCCTTTAAAGGCTACTATTACGGATTTTGAGCATACTTTAACTAAACAGTTGGGAACTGTGGAGCAAAGTATTAGTTCGCCGGTTAAAGTGGCTGAGATTGTGGATAGGTTCAGCAAACTAGGTAATACTATTTTTGAATTACGCGATATTAATGTTTTTTGTGATAAAAATATTTTTATACCGGTTAGAGTTATGAATGATTTACGTCGAGAATTAGTTGAGGGATTAGTAAACTTGAGATTAAAAAGAAATTCAAGACGTAAAATAGAAAATGTTAATTTTGGGA
>CALVQP010000003.1 GCA_944358225.1 uncultured Bacilli bacterium | reverse complement strand
AAACGAAAAAATCAATCATTTCTGATTGATTCCTATATCAAAAGTTCGAATAGTTCGAACAGATTTCCCAATGGTGGAGTAGAGGAGAGTCGAACTCCTGTCCAAAATACTATAATCTATAGTTACTACAAGTTTAGTTAGAATTAAATTTAGTTATTAAATCGGATCTAACGCACCAATTTTAATAACATAGTCTATTTAGTATTCAATATTTTAACATAGACAATTAAAATACTATATCTTAGTTAATATAAACCTCTTAATTAATTCCTAAGAACAATTAACAAGAAGTGCTTCTATACCAATTATACTAGGCTGCTACTGGAGCAAAAGAAGCGAAACCATTATTAGTTTCATCATTTAATTTTAAAATACATTTAAGGTATGTCTACCACTTGCAACCATAGTTATACATATTCTGTCGAAACCATGCTACCCCGTGAAGTTAATTATACCATAATTGACAAAAGCTTGCAAATATAGTAGTATACATACTGAAAAAGAGGTGGCTATCATGTACGAAAAAAGTGAATATCGCTATGATTGGTCCAGTGCTTTAAAAAAATTGGGAATAATAATTATTATAGGAATCATTATTCTTGTCGTAATCTTTTTTGTACTAAATGCTAAACCAAAAACAAAAACTAATAGCTTTTTGGAAGATAACTTAAATACAATGCTTAGTGTAGCTACAGCATATTATAAAAACAATGAACTTGCTACTGATGAAAAAATTACTTTAAAAGAAATGATTGATCATAAAATGTTAATTGATTTCATTGATGAAAATGGAAATAACTGTGATCATAAAGCGAGTTATGCTCGATTACGAAATAATCGCGTTAAAGTATATTTAAAATGTGATTATGATGAAGATAGTAAAGAAATAAGTATATAAAAAACGGATAGATTGCTCTTTTCCGTTTTTTAATTTCTTAGCTTGGCATCTAGATTGTTTTCTATATCAATTATAATCTTATTAAAAATATTTAGTACTTCTTCTTCTGTTAAAGTTCTAGAAGGATCTTGAAAAGTAAGTTTAAAAGCAATTGATTTTTTATTTTCTTCTTTTAATTCGTAAACATCAAATACTTCTATATTAGTAAGTAGGCGCCCACCAAATTTTTGAATTTGTCTTTTTATATCTTCGCTTTGAGTATTTTTATCAACAACAAAGGCAACATCTTTAATAATTTGTGGAAATTTAGAAGTCTCTTTATATTTTAAAGGTTTTATAGATTTATTATATATTTTACTCATAGATAATTCACACATAAAGATATCATCTTGATTATGTTGGGGGTGTATTTTACCTACTACCCCTATTTTTTCACGATCTAGTAATATTTTAGCACTTATTCCAGGATGAAAATCAGGAATACTTTCTTTAATAAAAGTATAACGATTTTTAAATCCCAAGTAATCTAGAATATTTTCAATAATTCCTTTTATTAAGAAGAAGTCACATTTGACATTATTATGTAACCAAGAATTTTGGATATAATTCCCTTGCATTAATATAGCAATTTTACTTTCTTCTTGATAATTAACGTCGTAAGTTTTGGCTATCTCGTATAAAAATATGTCTGGTACTTTTCGAGCTTTATTATATTCATATACTTTTAATAAGGATGGTAAGAGTGTTGTTCTAATAATCGACTTATCTATACTCATAGGATTTGGTAGAGTTATTTGGTTTTTATCTTCATACCTGAACAATTTGGCCATAGAAGGACTAATTAAAGTATAAGTTTTAGTTTCATTTAAACCTAACGTTCTAAGTCTTTTAGATATTTGCTTACGTAATTTAACATCCTTAACATATACTCCGCGTCTTGTTGGGATACTTGGTAGAGTTGATTTTAAATTATGATAACCATATAATCTACCTATTTCTTCAGCAATGTCATTAATATTAGGATCAATATCTAATCTTCTAGCTGGTATTTCACAATCAAAGATTCCATCTTGCAAAGTATATTTAAAATCCAATCTATTTAGTTCTGTTTCTACGTCAACATCGCTTAAGGTAATTCCCAAAAGACTATTAATTTGACTAGTTTTAAATTGGACGTGTTTTAAAGTTTTATCTATTTTATCATATACTAATTTACCACTTAAAACTTTAGCATTGGCATATTTTTCTAGAAGATGACAAGCTCTATTTATAGCTTTATTAGTATATTCATAAGATAAGCCTTTACCATATCTAATCGATGCTTCGCTTGGTAGATTAAGTTTGTTAGCGGTGGTGCGAATACTTACAGAATCAAAAATGGCACTTTCTATAAATATAGTTTGAGTATTTTCATCAACTTCCGTGTTTTCTCCTCCCATTACTCCAGCAACGCATACTGGCACACTACCGTTTGTAACTACAATGTCATTTTCATTTAATACTCTTTGTTGTTTATCTAAAGTAGTAATTTTTTCTTGATTTTTAGCATCTCTAACAAGCACTTTATTGCCCAATTTAGCATAATCAAAAAAGTGAAGCGGTTGACCATATTCAAGCATTACATAATTAGATATATCAACAACGTTATTAATTGGACGTAATCCTACAGACATTAAACGTTTTTGAATAAAATCAGGAGATGGTTTTATTTGAATATCTTTAACCATTTTTCCTAAATAATAGGGACATTTTGGAGTTATTACTTCTAAAGTCATCAAGTCATTAATATTTTGAGGTATTTCCTGATAATTATCGTTTGGTAAAACAACTTTACGATTTAAAATACACGCTATTTCATAAGCAAAACCAATATGATAATAACAGTCATTATTGCGATGTTTATGAATATCTAATTCATATAAAGTAGTATTGGTATTTAAATATTCATTAGCATCGGTACCGATTTTTACATCTTCAGTTATTACATGAATGCCTTTATTATAATTTTCTTCATTTTTTTCTTCTATTCCTAATTCAAATAAAGCACAAATCATACCATTGGATTCTTGATTACGAATATTACTTTTTTTAATTTCAAAATTTCCTGGTAAAATGCATCCTGGCAAAGCTACGATGACTTTAATACCGGCTTTAACATTAGATGCTCCGCAGACTATTTGGATAATCTGAGTTTTAATATCAACTTCACAAATATTTAAATGGTCACTATCAGGATGAGGCTTACAAGTTAATACTTTACCTATTACTAAATTATCTAAGCGATTTTGGATTACTTTTTCAATATTGATTCCGGCTTTAGTAATTTTAACTGCTAATTCTTTAAGATCTTGATCGGATAAATCTATATAATCTTTAACCCAGTCTAAATTTATCATTTTGCTTCTTCCCTTCTATCAAAAGTTTTTACTTCCCTTAAATCAGTTTGATAAAATACACGACAATCACTAATACCGTATTTTAACATTGCCAATCTTTCAGCACCAAAGCCAAAAGCAAAACCAGAATACTCCTTAGGGTCATAACCGCAGTTTTTTAAAACATTAGGATGTACCATTCCCGCTCCACTAACAGTTATCCAACCCGTATTTTTGCATAATGAGCACCCTTTACCTTGACAGGAAAAGCAAGATATATCAGTTTCTACTGATGGCTCTGTAAATTGATAATAACTTGGTCTAAAACGAGTTTTAGTATTTTCACCAAATAATTTTTTTGCAATTACATCAAAAGTTCCTTTTAAATCCGATAAACTTATGTTTTTATCTACAAGTAAACCTTCAATTTGCATAAATTGATGAGAATGAGTAGCATCATCGGCATCACGACGATATGTTTTACCAGGACAAATCATCCTAATTGGTTCTTTGTTAGTAGATGCTAGCATAGTTCGAATTTGAACCGGCGAGGTTTGACTACGCAAAAGTATTTTTTCATCTTCAATATAAAAAGTATCTTGAGCATCACGAGCAGGATGACCTTTGGGAATATTAAGAAGCTCAAAATTGTATTTATCTTCTTCTATCTCTGGACCATCTACAACGTCATATCCCATTGACATAAAGACTTCTTCTACTTCTTCAATTAAATGTTCTAAAATACTAGGAGCTCCAACAGAAATTTTAGTTGCTGGTAAGGTTACATCGATACTTTCAGCAGCTAATTTTTGATTTAAAGCTAAAGTATTGTAATAATTTATTTTTTCATCAAATAAACTGTTGACTTCTGTTTTTAGACCGTTTAAAAGTTTGCCGAATTCTTTTTTGTCTTCTACAGGTAAATTTTTTAAATGTTGAGTTAATTCATTTATTGGTCCTTTCTTACTTAAATATTTACCCTTTAGATCAATAACATCTTGTAAGCAGGATGTGTTTTTTAGTGCATTTTGAATTTCTATTTTTAAATTTTCTAAATTACTTTGCATAACTTTCCTCCATAAAAAAATTCTAAAACTAAGGGACGAAAATAAATTCCGCGGTACCACCCTAATTCTAGAATAACTAGCTCTTATATAAGATTAACGCTCTTAACACGATAAAACTCTGATGTCTGAATTTCTTTAATTAGGCTACTTTAAGTAATTTCAGCACGATACTTAATCTCTAAATTAGGTTTCTAATTAAATACTAAAAAACATCTTCCCTGTTTTCTATGGTTATTTTAGCATATCTGTTAAGTTATGGCAATTAAATTTGAAAAGAACATATTTCCCAATATTTTTTAAGGATAAGTGATATACTTATTATGGGAGGAAAAATGAGAAAAGTAAAAAAAGCAGTTATTATGGCTGGTGGTTTTGGAACAAGATTTTTGCCAATAACAAAAGTTATTCCTAAGGAAATGTTACCAATAGAAGATAAACCAATAATTCAATATATTGTCGAAGAGTGTATAGCTAGTAATATTGAAGAAATTCTAATTATTACCAATGAGGATAAGTCTTCTATTAAAAATTATTTCTTACCTAATTTAGAGCTAGAACAAAATTTGAAAGACAATAATAAGGAAGCTATTTTAAAATCCCTAGAATATTTATCTAGTTTAAATGTACGCGTTTATAAACAAAGCATTGATGAAATTAGCTTGGGTGATGGTTATGGATTAAAAATCGCTAAAGACTTTATAGGAAATGATGATTATTTTGCTCTTTTATGGGGTGATGATTTAATGAATAATGAAAACTATCCTGTATTAAAACAATTAATTGATATGCACGAAAAAACTAATGCTAATGTTATTGCCGTTAAGACTGTAGCAAAAGAGGATGCCCATAAATATGGAATGATTAGCTATAAAGAAAAAAATTTAATTGAAAGAATTGTTGAAAAACCTAATAACGAAGATACTCCGTCATTAGATGCCGGAATCGGTAGATACATTTTAAGTCGTAATTTATTTTATGAGCTAGATCATATAGAACCTAATAATTATGGGGCTTATCAAACTGTAAAAGCTATTGATAAATTAATGTTAAAAGAAGATTTTTATGCCTGTAAATTTCAAGGAAATTATTATGATATTGGAAATAAAATAGGTTATTTAAAAGCTGTTATTGATTATGGTTTAAAAAATGAAGAAATTAGACAATATATTTTAGACAAGATAAAAGAGTTCTGATACGAACTCTTTTTAATAATTTTCAGCACGTAACTCCATAAAGCTTTCTGGGTGTTTGCAAACAGGACATACTTTAAGGGCATCTTTACCATAATAGATGTGTCCACAATTGCGACAAATCCAAACCGTTTCTTCTCCTTTATGAAATACTAAATTATTTTCAATATTACCTACTAATTTCATATATCTTTCTTCATGATGTTTTTCTATGGCACCAACACTTTCAAATAGAAAGGCAATTTCATCAAATCCTTCTTCTTTTGCTGTTTTAGCAAATTCATCATACATTTGAGTCCATTCATAGTTTTCACCTTCAGCAGCGTCTTTTAAGTTTTCCAAAGTTGAAGGAATATCTCCATCATGTAATGCTTTAAACCATAATTTAGCATGTTCTTTTTCATTATTAGCTGTTTCTTCAAATATAGCTGCTATTTGTTCATATCCTTCTTTTTTTGCTTTTGAAGCATAATAAGTATATTTATTACGAGCTTGACTTTCACCTGCAAATGCAGCCATTAAGTTAGCTTCAGTTTTACTTCCTTTTAATTCCATAATTTATCACTCCTTCTGTAAAAATTATACTATGGATACCAAATTTTAGCAATGAAAAAAGAATACTAGAAATCTAGTATTCTTAATAAAATATTATTTAATTCAGGATCATTAACATTTTCGACATAAAGTTCTCCCTGTTCAAATATTTCAGCTAACACAATCTTTTCTTTTGTTCCCTCTTTTTGAGCCAAGGCATATTTAATGCCTCCATAAAAAGTTATGTTAGTAATAATATAACGTTCTTTATTTTCTAAAGTTATTATTGTTTCTTTTTCTAACTCCATCTTTTTATTCCTTTCTTTTTTTATGCTACCTTTTTAAGAGTTTGTTCTTCTTGAGATTGGGGCATAAAAGGGTTATACACAGCATTGAAAATGTCTTCAATAGTCTTTGGTTTTGAATCGACATTAGTTTTTGGAAGTTCTTGTTTTTTAATTAGCGGTTCAACACTAACGACTTTAATTTTACCAGCGGGCATTGCAGGCTTGTTTGGTTCTTTTTTGATTTTTTCAATTGCTACTACTTTAAGTTTTGACGAAGATGGTTTTTGAGGAACTTTTTTTTCGGTTGCTGTTGGTACTTTAATTTCTTCAAATTCAAAATGTATTTTTGGAATCGCTGGTTTTTTAACTTCCATCTTTTGAGCAATTTCATTCATATCTATATCAAATTGATTATTGGTAAAATTATCAGTTTCTAATTTTTCTTTATTATTATCTTGAGTAAATGATTTAATTATATCACTTATATTTTCACTATCGACTTGAGGTTCAATATTCATTTGATCAGAATTTTTATTTTCAAATATTGAAGTTAATTCAGCTAAAGTATTTTCTACATCATCAATACTAGCCTTAATTTCTTCTTGAGAAATTTTAGGAGCACTTTGAATATTTTTTCCTAATTGTTCTTCTAATAATTCAGGTAATGTTGCAACGTTTTCTCTTTTAGCTTCAAATACTTTAGGTTCTATAGTTTCTTCCTTAGAAATAACATTCTCAGCTGGTTTTATTTGATAGTAATTTTTTAAAGCTGTTTTAATTGATCCAAGTAAAGATAAAGCATTGAAATTTTGATATTTTAGACGATTTTCTAAATAAAATATATCTTGTTCTAATTTATTTTTTTGCTCTATATCTTTATTTTTTCTAATAACATCAATGTAATTGTGACGACGAAGTTGAGAAACTTTAATATTATTTTGTTCTTTTTCAAGATCTTTAATTGTTTGTTTGCAAATTGTGATTTGTTCTTGATATTGATTAAAAAGTTTAATTAAACTGGCAATATCACTTTTAGTTGCATCAATACTAGTTGATTCAATTGTTAAAACATTTTGCATTCTTTTAGCTTCTTTTTGGAGTTTAGCTTGCTCTTTACTGCTTTCTAAAAGATTAATCGAAGAAATAAATTCCTCAACATCTGTTTGATTAACTTTAAAATTTTCTTGCAAACTACGAACTTGAGAAACTAAAGCTGTTATTTCTTTTTCACATTTTTGCATTTGTTCTTCATAATTAGTTATCAGACCTTGATAAAAAGTGATTTCATTACTCAAACTAGTTATTCGAGCACTTTCAGCGGGTAATTCTTTTAATGCATATGATCCTCTTTTGATCTTTCTTTCCATTTGAGCAAGTTGTTTTACTTTAGTTTCATACTCGTCTTCTAAAGCTTTAGTATTATTGTTACGAATAATTGTACTCATATAAGGAATATCATTAATAATATTAGCTATTTTATCAAGCATTTTAAGTATTTTCTCATAACCTTTTTTATTTTCGATTAAACTTTTAATTTTAAATACTAAGTATACTGGCGTTTGTTCGATTTCTTTTAATCTTTTTTCTAAGGCTTCTTTTTCTTTAATATATTCTTGTTGTAAGGTTTTTTTATCACGAATAATTTTAGCATCTTCGTATTCTTTGTTAGATGATATTTTGTGTTCTAAATTTTGAGATTTTTCTTGTAAAGCTTTTAAGGTTGTTTCTAAAGCTGTTTTTTCTTCACTTAGATAATTAATTGCATTGTGTAATTTTTGCTTTTGTAAAGCGATATTTTTTAAACTATTTTCTAAATTTTCTAAATCTTTATTATCTTCATTAATAAAGGCATTGAATTCTCTTTTGTTAGGAGCATAAGAATTATAGGTGTTTTTACGTTCTAAAAGTGTAGGTTTGGTTTGATTTAACAGTTCTTCTTCTTTATTTATTTCTAATAATTCGTTTTTAAGCTCTGCTAACTTTTCTTCTAATTGATTAAGTTTACTAGTTACTTCTTCAATTTCGGCAATAGTAGTGCTTAATCTTATTTGATCTTTATTTTTGGCAATTTTAAAATCTTCTTCAGTCGAAGTATATAGTTTAATTTGAAGATTTAAATGGGCTATTTTTTCTTTTAGTGAGGCATGTTCAATGGAT
This sequence comes from uncultured Bacilli bacterium, assembly GCA_944358225.1. Lineage (GTDB taxonomy): Bacteria > Bacillota_I > Bacilli_A > RF39 > UBA660 > HGM10766. The sequence goes on along the minus strand of CALVQP010000003.1, from coordinate 18,945 downwards.
AGAGATTCGAAGTCAGTATCACTATTAGTAGCAGCCATAGCTGCTAGATGGTCTAATCTTACATATATTGCTTCGATATTTTTGTTTTCCCTCATAAAAAGCACTCCCTTATTCTACATATTAAGATAATACCACAAACTGAAGCAATATGCAATTAATAAGAAGATAATTAAATATAATTATATAAGGAGTGCCTATGGATAAATTTCCCCCAAATATAAACCCAGAATTATTTAGTATAATCGCCTGTATTGTAGGTTTTATTGTTGAGGATGATTTTAATGCTAACGAACTTAATTCCATCGGAAATTGGATTATATTGGTTGGACAATTTATGTTAACAACGGCGGCACAACAAGAACTGATAAATGCTAGATATCGTAATATGCGCGGTAGTAATATTCGAAGTGATGTTAACAATCATGCAAATAAAAATCCTGAAAAGATGAATAGAAGTGATTTAGATAATATTTTACGCACTTTAGAAATTATGCAAAGGGAATTAAATAATTTAAAAAACAAAAAAGAACTTTAAACAAGTTCTAGTTTTACAGTTAGAGCGTCATCTCCAACTCTTTCTTTTAATTTTATAATACGAGTGTATCCACCATTTCTAGTTTCATAACGTTTTGCTAAATCGTTAAAAACAATTCCAACAACGTCTTTATCATTATGTAGGAAAGCCAAAGCTTTTCTTCTTGATACTAGAGTTCCTTTTTTGCCGTATGTAATCATCTTATCAACAAATTTACGAACTTCTTTGGCACGAGCTTCTGTTGTAACTACAAACCCGTTTTTAATTACGTCTTTTGTCAAACCAGCTAGGATACTACGACGAATTCTTGATTCTCTTCCTAATTTTCTATATGCCATACTCTTTTACCTCCTTATTCGTGGAACTTAAGTCCTAATTCTTTTACTTTATCAATTACTTCTTTTAAAGATTTTTTGCCTAAATTACGAATCTTATTAACTTCAGATTCTTTTTTAGCAATTAAATCTTGAACTGTGTGAATACCTGCACGTTTTAAACAATTATACGCTCTTACAGAAAATTCGATTTCTTCAATTGGCGTTTCTAAAGTTTTAGTAATTGTATCCACCTTTTTTTCAGCCATCATGCCTGATAAGTCACTAATAGAGTTTAAGTCTGTAATAATATTTAAATGTTCAATTAAGATTTTACTTGCCAAAGCCATTGATTCTTCAGGAGTGATTGAACCATTGGTAAATATCTCCATAACTAGTTTATCATAGTTTTCGTTTTGACCCACACGAGCAGCTTCTACTTCATATGAAACTCTTTCAATTGGTGAGTATAAGGAATCAATAGGAATAACTCCCACTTCAGCATTTTCTAAAAGCTTTTGATTAGCTTTAGAATCAACGTAACCACGACCATTTGATACAGTAAGCTTCATATCAATTTTTCCACCTTTAACAAGATTACAAATTACTAAATCCTTGTTAATAATTTCTACATCAGCATCGCATTTTATATCCCCAGCTGTAACTGGTCCTTCACTAGATGCAGTTAAATATACTACTTTATCTTCATCAGAATGATTTTTTAATACAACACTTTTTAAATTTAGAATAATAGCCGTTACATCTTCTACTACGCCATCTAATTTTTGAAATTCATGCATTGCACCTTCAATTTTGACACTTGTAAAAGCAGAACCTGGTAAACTGGACAGCATTACACGGCGTAAAGCGTTTCCTATAGTTGTTCCAAATCCTCTTTCTAATGGCTCTAAAACAAATTTGCCATAGTGATTATTATCAACATATTCTACTATTTTAAATTCTGGTTTTTCAAATCTTATATTCATTTTAATATTTCCTTTCCCCTATTAATTTCTTGGACGTTTTGGTGGACGACATCCATTGTGTGGAATTGGAGTTTCGTCAGAGATTGAAGTTATTTCTAAACCGGCAGTTTGTAATGCACGAATAGCATTGTCTCTTCCTTGGCCTAAACCCTTTACTTTGACTTCTACTTTTACAACACCACTATCCATTGCAGATTTAGCAGCAGCTTCTGATGCAAGACCAGCTGCAAATGGAGTTTTTTTCTTACTTCCTTTATATCCTACAGTACCTGATGAGGCCCAACTAATAACATTTCCATCTTTATCTGAAATACTAACAACTGTATTATTAAATGTAGAATGAATATGAGCTACAGCTTCAGGAATATTTTTCTTGATTTTTCTTTTTCTTCTATTATATGCCACTTTTCTAACCTCCTATTTACCTACTTTTTTCTTGTTAGCTACTACTTTACCTTTACCCTTACGAGTTCTAGCGTTACGAGAAGTTCTTTGACCATGAACAGGAAGACCTTTTTTATGTCTAACTCCTTGATAGCAATTAATTTCCATTTTATTTTTGATGTTCATTTGAACTTCACGACGTAGATCCCCTTCAACAGTTTCTTTATCGATTTCATTACGTAAAGCTATTATTTCTTCATTAGTTAAATCTTTGCATTTTTTTGCAGGATCTACTTTTGCATTTTCACAGATAGTTTTAGCTAAATTACGTCCTATACCATATATTGCAGTTAACCCAATAACTACATGCTTTTCGTTTGGTAATTCTATATTTTTAATTCGTGCCATTTAATTCACCTCTCTACCCTTGTCTTTGTTTGTGTTTTGGATTTTCACAAATAACTAACGTTTTTCCTTTTCTTTTGATTACTTTACATTTTGCACAAATTGGTTTTACTGATGGTCTAACTTTCATGTTTAATACCTCCTATTATTATCTTTTGTTCCATGTTATACGCCCACGTGTTAAGTCATAAGGAGACAACTCTACTGTTACGGTATCACCTGGTAGAATACGTATCATATTGACGCGCATTTTACCAGAAACGTAGGCTGTGACAGTATGTCCGTTTACAAGTTCTACTAAATAGTCTCCGCCTTTTAAAACTTCTACTACTTTTCCTTCAACTTCTAACTTTTGTTCTTTAGCCATTTATTCATCTCCTGTTAATATTTTATACCCGTCTTCTGTGACAAGCACAGTATGCTCAAAATGAGCAGCAGGTTTATTATCGCGAGTAATTATTGTCCAGTCATCATCAAGAATGTAAATTTTTTCTGTTCCTGATGTTAGCATTGGTTCAATGGCAATTGTCATGCCGGCTTTTAAAATCATTCCCGTATTGTATTTACCGTAATTAGGAACATCGGGATCTTCGTGTAATTTTTGACCAACTCCATGTCCAACTAATTCTTTAACAACACCTAAATTATGAGCTAAAGCATACTTTTCAATAGCTGCCCCTATATTATTTAGACGCACTCCAGCTTTGACTTCTTTTATACCTTCATATAAAGCCGCCTCTGTATGTTTTAATAAATGAGATACCTCTTCATCTATTTTTCCGACGGGATACGTCCAAGCCGAATCAGAGTGATAGCCTTTATAATTAACCCCAATGTCAATGGATATTATATCACCATTTTTCAATTTTTTGAAACTTGGAATTCCATGTACTACTTCTTCGTTAATAGAAGTGCAAATAGAAGCAGGAAATCCTTCATAATTTAAAAATGAACACGTAGCATCTTGGCTTGTTATATAATCATGAGCTAAAGTATCTAGTTGTTTAGTTGTAACGCCAGGTTTAATATGCTTTTGTAAAAGTTTATGAGTCTCATAATTTATTTTCCCAGCTATTTTCATTAATTCTATTTCTCTACTGTTTTTTATACTTACCATTAATTATCACTTATACTTTCTTCAATTATAGCAAATATTTCCTCTTTGGATTTTGAAGCATCTATTATTTTTAAAATATTTTTTTCTTGATAATATCTTAAGACTGGTTCAGTTTCTTTTAAGAAAACATTAAATAATTTATCAAATGTTTCTTTGGTATCATCGCTACGATTTTCCAAGTTCGTATTGCATACATCACATATATTTTCTTGTTTAGGCTTTAAGTCTTGGTAATATATATTATATGAGCGTTGACAGTTAGGACAAAATTGACGTCCTAATGTTCTTTTTAAAGCTTCTTCTTTATCGATTTTTAAATAAATTACTAAATCAATTTTTATCCTTTTTTGACTCATTAATTTTTCTAAATCTAAAGCCTGATTTAAATTTCTAGGATAGCCGTCAAAAACAATGCTTGTAGATAAATTATTTTTTTCTAAATAATTGTTTAACATTTTTAAGATAATATCATCATCTACAAGTTTTCCGCTATCAATAATATTTTTTAGTTTGTCAGAAAAATCATCATTTTTGCTTATAGCTTCTCTAATCATATTACCAGTGGCAATATGATTATAATTGTATTTTTGAACAAGCAAGTCACATTGTGTTCCTTTGCCAGTTCCGTGAGGAGCTATGAATATGAGATTTTTCATATTCTTTTACTCCTCTTATAACTACGACTTACGATACTACTTTCAAGTTGTTTATACGTCTCAATAGCAACACCAACAACAATTAGTAATCCAGTTCCACCAATAGTTACAGAACTATCTAACCCTGAAAAACTGGAAAATATAATCGGTAAACCGGCAATTACAACTAGGAAAATCGATCCCATAATTGTTAGTGAGGATAAAACTTTGCTAAGATAATTGCTTGTTGGTTTTCCAGGCCTTACTCCGGGAATATAGCCACCGTTTTTATTTAAGTTTTTACTCATTTCTTCAGGATTCATTTGCATAAACGTATAAAAATATCCGAAGAAGAAGATTAAAACAATATATAGTAAGAAACCGGTTGGCGAAGTGTAATTTATCCAATTGTTAACAAAGTTTATGGCTGTTTCGTTGCCGATAAAGTTAACGATTGTAACTGGTAAGGCAAGTAATACAGATGCAAAGATTACAGGAATTACACCAGCAGAATTAATCTTAATTGGTAAAAAAGATTTTTCTGAGGCGATTACAGTGTTACTACGATTGGCATATTGAATCGGAATTCGACGTTCAGCTAATTGAATAAATATAACACCGACAATTATTAATAAATAAACAATAACAAAGATACTAAATAAGGTAATTCCTATAGCTGTAGCATGAGTTCCGTTAGTTATCAGACCATCAAAAGCGGTTTTAAACATGCTTGGAATAGACTCTATAATACCAGCCATAATTAATAATGATAAACCATTTCCAATACCTTTTTCTGTTATTTTATCACCTAACCACATTAGTAAAGATGTCCCAGCGGTTAAAACTAGTGATGTTTTTAAGATATCAAGAACATTATTTGATCCTAAGAAGGCTATAGAAAATACATATCCTTGAATAAAAGCAAATAGTATTCCTAAATATCGGGTTATTTTATTTATTTTTTGTTTTCCCACATAACCTTGATCTTTTAACTCACTAAAATAAGGAATAATATCCATTTGTAATAGCTGAGTTATAATTGAAGCTGTAATATAAGGGCTAACCCCTAAAGCAAATATACTAAATTGTTTTAGAGCCCCTCCAGCCATTAAATCGAATAATTCTAGAAAGCCTAATTCTTTATAAATTGATGAAGCCCAAGGAACAGTTATGTTTGTCCCGATACAAAATATTCCTAAAATGAATAGAGTAAAAATTATTCTATGTCTTAAATCTTTGTTTGATTTATGAAATATTTGCTTCATAGTTGCAAACATCTAAATCACCTCAGCTTTTGATCCAGCACTTTCAATTTTGCTAACAGCTGATGATGAGAAACGATGAGCTTTGATTGTTAATTTTTTTGTAAGTTCCCCATTTGCCAAGACTTTTACGCCATCTAATTGCTTTTTAATAATTCCTCTTTCTTTTAGTACTTCAGGAGTTACTGTATCACCATCGTTAAAGAACTTATCAATATCGCTTAAATTAATAGTAGCGAATTTAGTTGCAAAACGAGTGTTGTTAAAACCACGTTTTGGCAATCTTCTATATAATGGAGTTTGTCCACCCTCAAACCAAGCATGAACTTTTCCGCCACTACGAGCAAGTTGCCCTTTTTCACCACGCGTAGAAGTTTTTCCCATTCCACTTCCGGGACCTCTACCTACTCTTTTTTTACTTTTAGCTTCCGGAGCTCTGTTTAATTCATGTAATTTCATTTTATAACTCCTCTACTTTCTTTCCGCGTAACAAAGCGATTTTTTCTGGTGTTCTTTGCATTTTTAATGCTTCTAAAGTAGCCTTTGCTACATTAATCTTAGTATTTGAGCCTAAAGATTTAGATACGATATCTTTAATTCCCGCTAACTCTAATACTGCACGAGCTGCACCACCAGCGATAACTCCAGTACCTTCTTTAGCAGGTTTTACTAACACTTTAGCACGACCTACTTTCGCAATTGCATCGTGAGGTATTGTACGATTATCAATTAAAGCAATTTTTACAACGTTTTTATTAGCTGCTTGAATAGCCTTTTTGATAGCTTCTGGCACTTCGTTTGCTTTTCCAGTACCGATACCAACTAAGCCTTTACGGTTTCCAACAACAACTGTAGCAGAAAATCTAAAATGTCTACCACCTTTAGTTACTTTAGTAACACGTGATATGGAAACAACAGTTTCTTCAAGCAGATTTTTCTTAGAGTCTTTATCAAATTTTGGCATATCTTTACCTCCTCTTAAAATTCTAGTCCATTTTCGCGAGCAGCTTCTGCTAAAGCTTTAACACGACCATGGTAAAGGTATCCACCTCTATCGAAAACTACTTTTTGAATTTTTGCTTTTTGAGCTTTTTGAGCAATATCCTTACCAACAAGTTTTGCTCCTTCAATATTTCCACCATTGTTGATTTTTAATGCAACTGATGAAGAGCTTACTAAGGTAGTACCTTTTTCATCATCAATTATTTGAGCGAAAATATTAGAATTTGATCTAAATACGTTAAGTCTAGGACAACTTGCTGTGCCAGATATTTTGTTTCTAACACGAGCATGTCTTCTTTGACGTGCAACATTTTTTGATTCTTTTTTTATCATTTTTCCTAACTCCTTACCTTATTAAGCTGCCTTTTTTCCTTCTTTACGACGAATGTGTTCACCTTTATAACGAATACCTTTACCCTTATATGGTTCTGGTTGTCTAATCTTACGAATATTAGCCGCAAATTCTGTAACTCTTTGCTTATCTATACCACTAATACTAAGTTCAGTATTACTTTTAGATTCAGCTTTTAAATCACTTGGTACCTCAACAATTACAGGATGAGAATATCCAGCATTGACAGTAATTTTATTGCCAGCTACATTAAATCTGTAACCAACTCCAACTGCTTCAAGATCTTTAGTATATCCCTCAGTAACGCCAACAATCATATTTTTGATTAGAGCATTCGTTGTACCGTGTAATTGTTTAGCATTTTTAGTTTCGTTTAATCTTTTGGTAATTACTTTATTATCCACAACTTCAACTGTAATTAAGTGACTATAAGTCATACTTAGTTCCCCTTTAGGTCCTTTAACAGTTACTTTATTATCAGCAATTGTTAAGGTTACACCTTCAGGAATAATTAATTCTCTTTTTCCAATTCTACTCATAGTTTAATTTTCCTTACCAAATAAAGGCAAGTACTTCTCCTCCTAGACCAGCTTCTCTTGCTTTTTTATCAGTCATTAATCCTTTTGAAGTTGAAATGATGGCAATTCCTAGACCATTTAGGACGTGAGGAATTTCATCACATTTAGCATAAACACGTAACCCTGATTTACTAATTCTTTTTAAACCAGTAATTACTCTTTCTTTATCTTCAGTGTATTTTAAAGTTAACTTTAATTTATCACCTTTTATATTTTTTTCATACTTGTAGTCAGCTATATATCCTTCTTCTTTAAGAATTTCAGCAATTTTTAAAGTCATTTTAGAACCTAAAACTTCTACAGTATCATATTTCATTTGATTTGCATTACGAATTCTTGTAAGCATATCTGCTATTCTATCTGCTACCATTTGAATTCCTCCCTTCTTACCAACTTGATTTCTTTACGCCAGGTATTTGTCCTTTATTAGCAAGTTCTCTAAAACAAATACGGCATAGTTTGAATTTGCGAAGTACACCATGAGGTCGTCCACATCTTTCACAACGAGTGTAAGCACGTGATTTAAACTTTGGTGTTCTTTTTTGTTTTGCAATCATTGATTTTTTTGCCATTATTAGTTCCTCCTAACTTACTTTCTAAAAGGCATTCCGAAGCCTTCAAGTAAACTTTTAGCCTCTTCGTTTGTTTTTGCAGTTGTTACAAAAACAATATCCATACCTCTAATTTTTAATACATTATCATAATCAATTTCTGGGAATATTAGTTGTTCTTTTATTCCTAAAGTATAATTACCTTTGCCATCAAATGCTGTTTTAGATACACCTCTAAAATCTCTAACACGAGGTAAAGCTATTCTAATTAATTTTTCCATGAAGTTATACATATTTTCGCCACGTAAAGTTACTTTAGCACCAATTGTTTGACCTTCACGAACTTTGAAACCTGCAATTGATTTTTTAGCTTTAGTAGCAATTGGTTTTTGGCCAGCTAATACTTCTAAATCTTTTAATGCAGCATCAATAAATTTTGAATCATGAGAAGCTTCGCCAACTCCCATATTTATAACAATTTTTTCTAATTTAGGAACTTCCATTATTGATTTGTAATTAAACTTTTTTTGTAAAGATGGTTTAATTTCTTGATCGTATAAATTTTTAAAATTACTCATAACTTTACCTCCTAATTAGCTTTCTTTTCTTTTTTTGCAGGTTTTTTATCTGCTTTTGTAGTAGTTTTTTTAGTATCTGTAATTACTTTTACGTTAGAAACATGAATAGGAGCTTCCATTTTCCTAATTCCGCCAGTTTCACCCATACCATTTGGTTTAACATGTTTAGTGATGATATTAATACCTTCAACAATTACTTTATCATCTTTTTTTAAAGTCTTGATAACTTTTCCTTCTTTGCCTTTATCTTTGCCGGCAATGATTTTTACTTTGTCGTTAACTTTAACTTTCATATTAACCTCCTATAATACTTCTGGGGCAAGAGAAACAATTTTCATGAAATCTTTTTCACGTAATTCTCTAGCTACTGGGCCTAGAACTCTAGTTCCTACTGGATTCTTATCATCTTTGATTAATACGCAAGCGTTATCATCAAATTTGATATAACTTCCATCTTTTCTTCTAACCCCTTCTACACTTCTAACAATTACAGCTTTTACTACTTTTCCTTTTTTGATGTTACTGTTTGGAATTGCCTTTTTAACAGTACCAACAACGATATCACCGATATTTCCATATTTAACTTTGCTTCCTCCAAGCACACGAATTACAAGTAATTCTCTGGCTCCAGAGTTATCAGCAACTTTTAAACGGGTTTCTTGTTGAACCATAATGATACCTCCTATAAAACAACAGCTTTAGTTATTACTTCGGCTAATTCATATCTTTTAGTTTTAGATAGTGGTCGAGTACTAACTAATCTAACTGTGTCCCCTTCTTTTGCTTCATTTTTTTCATCATGAGCTGTATATTTTTTAGAATATTTTACACGTTTTTTATATAGTGGGTGCATTTTTGATGTTTCGACTAAAACAGTAATAGTTTTATCATTTTTCGCACTTACTACTTTTCCAACTAATTCCCTATTTTTAGTTTCTGCCATTATTTAGCACCTCCATTTAATTTTCTTTCGTTTAAGATTGTCTTCATTCTCGCTACGCTTTTACGAAGTTTAGAAACATCAGAAGGTTTATCAAGTTGTCCAGTAGCTTTTTTTAATCTTAAGTTAAATAATTCTTTTTTAGTTTCACTAATTTTAGCAATTAATTCTGCATCAGTTAGTTTGCGTAATTCTTCTACTTTCATCTTAGTTACCTCCTTGTTCTTCCTTTTTTACAAATTTACATTTAATTGGTAATTTGTGAGCAGCTAAACGAAGAGCTTCACGAGCAACTTCTTCTGTAACACCGTCAATTTCAAACATAATTTTGCCAGTTTTTACTACAGCTACCCAATCTTCAACGTTACCTTTACCTTTACCTTGACGAGTTTCAAGAGGTTTTTTAGTTAGAGCTAAGTGAGGGAAAATATTTATCCATACTTTTCCGCCACGTTTCATGTAACGAGTCATAGCGATACGAGCTGCTTCAATTTGGCGGGTAGTGATCCATGCCCCTTCTTTTGCTTGAAGTCCAAAAGATCCAAAATGTAACTCTGTGTTACCGCGAGCATGACCATCATAAGTTAAACGATGAGGTTTACGATATTTAGTTCTTTTTGGCATTAGTGGCATTATCTTTACCCCCTTTAACATTAGTTTTAGTTGGAAGTACTTCACCTTTATAAATCCATACTTTTACTCCGATTTTCCCATATGTTGTATCAGCTTCTGATTGAGCAAAATCAACATTAGCGCGTAGAGTATGTAGTGGAACAGTTCCTTCGGTATATCCTTCTGTACGAGCCATTTCAGCACCGCCTAAACGTCCAGAACAAGCTGTTTTAATACCTTTGGCACCGGCTTTCATGGTGTTACGAATAGCTCTTTTTTGAGCACTTCTAAATGGTGCACGCGCTTCTATTTGGGCTGCAATATTGTCAGCTACTAATTTAGCACAAAGATCTGGATTTTTAACTTCCATGATTGAAATATATACTTCTTCACCAACAAGACGAGCGATCTTTTTTCTTAATTTGTCGATATCTTCGCCGCCTTTACCAATGATTACTCCTGGTTTAGCTGTGTTGATAGTAATATCACATTTTTTAGCAGTTCTTTCAATAACAACTGAAGCTACTGCTGCGTTTTTTAGTTCTTTTTCTAAAAATTTACGAATTTTTAAATCTTTGTTTAATGTATCACCAAAGTCTTTATTATTAGCATACCATTTTGATTCCCAATCTTTAGTGATTCCTAGTCTAAGACCATTAGGATTTACTTTTTGTCCCATTCTTAAACCTCCTTAACTTGGTCACTTACTTTAACAGTAATATGACTTGTTCTTTTATCGCGACGATCGACATTACCGCGTGATGCAAATTTAATTCTCTTATAAACAGGTCCTGGATTAATAAAGCATTCAGAGATAACTAAAGAATTTTCATCAGCACCGTTATTATTAACTGCATTAGCGATAGCTGAGTTTAAAACTTTAAGAATTAAACGGCTAGCTTTTGTATTTGTAGTATTTAAAATACCTTGGGCAGTGTGAACGTCTTTTCCTCTTATTAAATCAAGAGTCATTCTTGCTTTACGAGGAGCAATCATCGCACTTTTATGTATTGCATATGCTTCCATTTTAACTTATCCTCTCTTCCTACTTTTGACCTGCATGTCCGCCAAATTTACGTGTTGCAGCAAATTCACCAAGTTTATGTCCAACCATATCTTCAGTTATATATACAGGAATAAACTCTTTACCATTGTGTACTGCAATTGTATGCCCGATAAAGTCAGGATAAATTGTTGAACGGCGTGACCATGTTTTTATAACTTCTTTTTTGTTTGCTTCATTTAATGTTTGAACCTTTTTTAATAGTCGGTCAAAGACATAAGGTCCTTTTTTTAAACTTCTTGCCATTTTTTAATTCCTCCTACTTTCTTTTCTTACGGCTTACAATCAATTTGTCAGAAGCCTTTTTATTTTTACGAGTTTTAAGTCCAAGAGCAGGTTTACCCCAAGGAGTAACTGGCCCTTTACGTCCGATTGGCGCACGTCCTTCACCACCACCATGAGGGTGATCATTAGGGTTCATAACAGATCCACGGTTTGTAGGTCTAATACCCATATGACGTTTACGTCCAGCCTTACCAATGTTTACTAATTCATAATCTTCATTTCCAACTACACCAATAGTTGCCATACAAGTTCCTAAAACTTTTCTCGTTTCACCACTTTGTAAACGGATAATAACATACTTACCATCACGTCCAAGTATTTGAGCACTTGTTCCAGCTGCACGACACATTTCGCCACCCTTACCAGGTTTTAATTCGATGTTGTGAATTACTGTACCTACAGGAATGTTAGCAATTGGTAATGCGTTTCCAACTTTGATATCAACGTTTTCTCCGCTTTCAATGATCATACCAACATGTAAATCTTTTGGTGCAAGAATATATCTTTTTTCACCATCTTTGTAAGTAATAAGGGCAATATTAGCATTACGATTTGGATCATATTCGATAGTACTAACTTTACCAGTTACATTGAATTTATTTCGTTTAAAATCAATAATTCTATATTTTCTTTTAGCTCCGCCGCCAATATGTTGAACAGTCATTCTACCTTGATTGTTACGTCCACCACTTTTTGATTTTGAAACAAGTAGGGATTTTTCTGGAGTAGAAGTTGTAAGTTCATTATTAGCTAAGGTAGTCATCCCACGACGTCCATTAGTCGTTGGTTTATATTTTTTTATTGCCATAACATTATCTCCTATCCTAGAATTCTATTGACTGGCCACTTGCTAATGTAACAATAGCTTTTTTATAAGTCTTTGTTTTACCAGTATACTTTCCGACTCTTTTTTTCTTAGATTTTGTATTTAAAGTATTTACTTTGGTAACTTTTACGTTAAATGCTTCTTCAATTGCCTTTTTTATTTCAATTTTATTAGCACTACTAGCTACTTTAAAAGTATAAACACCATTTTCAGCTAGAGCAGCTGATTTTTCAGTTACTACTGGTGAATAAATAATATCAGTATAATCTTTCATTATTTAAGCACCTCCTCGATTTTTTTAACTCCAGCTTCATCTACTACCAATGTATCAGCATTAACAATATCATAAACATTGATTTCATCTGAATTAATAGCATATGCATAGCCTAAGTTTCTTGTTGCCATGTAAAGATTTTCATTATCTTCAGCGGTAACAAATAATACTTTGCCTTCTAATTTTAGAGTTTCCATAACTTTTTTAATTTCTTTTGTTTTTAAACTATCTAAATTAATATTATCGATAACTACTAAACTTTTATCTGCATATTTATAAGATAAAGCAGTTCTTAAAGCTAAAACTCTTTCTTTTTTATTTATCTTGATTCCATATTTACGTGGTTGAACACCAAAGGCAATTCCTCCTCCACGCCAGATTGGGCTACGAGAACTTCCAGCACGAGCACGGCCTGTTCCTTTTTGTTTCCAAGGTTTTTTTCCGCCACCAGATACTTCAGCTCTAGTTTTAGTTTTGTGAGTACCTTGTCTTTGAGAATCAAGTTGATTTCTAATAGCTTTATTTAAAACAATATCATTACCTTCATTTTTCCAAACGATATCATTTAAAGTCAAATCTTTAACTTTTTCGCCTAATAAGTTAATTACTTGTGTTTTAGCCATTATTTTTCACCTGCCACTTCTTCTTGAGTTTCTACTTGTTGCGTAGTCTCTTCACTATTTTCTACTGCCTCTTGATTTTCTGGTGCTTCTACAACCTCATCAACTACTGTTTCTTGTTCATAAGTAATTAGTTCTTTTGGTTCTTTTGCAGCATCCTTTTTAACAGCAGATTTAATAAGTACTAATGAGTTTTTTGCTCCTGGAATACTACCACTAACTAAGATGTAATTTTCTGAAGCATTTACTTCAATAATTTCTAGGTTTTGGATAGTTCTAGTTTCAACTCCCATGTGACCAGCAAGTTTTTTTCCTTTCATAACACGCATTGGTCTCATTGTACCCATACTTCCTGGTCTTCTGTGATATCTTGAACCATGAGTTTCTGGTCCTCTAGATTGATTATGTCTTTTGATAACACCTGTAAATCCTTTACCTTTACTAGTTCCTGTTACATCAACATATTCTCCTGCTTGGAATATACTAGCATCTAGTGTATCACCTAAAGTATAAGTCCCCTCAACATTTCTTATTTCTTTTAAGAAGCGCTTAGGAGTAGTATTAGCCTTCTTAGTATGGCCCATACTTGCTTTAGTAGCATGTTTTTCTTTTTTTTCTACAGTAGCTAGTTGAATAGCATTATAACCGTCAGTTTCTTGAGTTTTAATTTGAGTAATAACGTTTGGCTCTACACTAACAACTGTAACTGGAATTAATTTTCCATCTTTAGTAAAGACTTCAGTCATTCCAACTTTACGTCCTAAGATTCCTTTCATACTAATTTCCTCTTTCTTTATTATAATTTAATGTTAATATCAACACCACTTGGTAAATCCAAATGCGTTAATGCCTCAATAGTTTCTTTACTAGGGTTTTTAATATCTATTAGTCTTTTATGAGTACGACTTTCAAATTGTTCTCTTGAGTCTTTATATTTATGTACCGCTTTTAAAACTGTGTATACTTGTTTTTCAGTTTGTAGTGGTACCGGTCCAGAAACAACTCCCCCAGTTCTTTTTACTGTTTGTATTATTTTTCCTGCAGCTTGATCTAAAATTCTATGATCATATGCTTTTAGGTTAATACGAACTTTTTGATTTGACATTTTCATGTCCTCCTTTCGCCTATATCTAGTATAGACTTGCTCCGTAACGAATTACCTGAACCCAGAATTCGTTTTAACAACTCTTCCTAGCGTATCAGCAACCTCGCACATCTAAGCAGTCATACAGCATTAATGATATCATTTAATTATATGAAATGCAACCCTAAATTTGACAAAAATTTTGTTTTTTATTTATTAAAAAAAATATCTTGAAATTAAGATATTTTTAGTCATCGACAATTAAATCAGGAGTCTCTTTCATTTCCTCTGGTAAAGCAATGTCCATATACTTTAAAATGGTAGGAGCTACATTACTTAAATTGCCATTTTCTTTTAGTTTAACTTTAGAATCATTAATAATAAAAGGTACTTTATTAATAGAGTGCGTTGTCACAACATTATTATTATCGTCTAACATAACATCACAGTTGCCGTGATCAGCTAATAAGATGACGGTATAAAAATTATCCTCAGCAGCTTCAAATATTTTGCCCAAACACGCATCGACTACTTGAAGAGCCATCACAGTTTGAGGAATTTTGCCAGTATGTCCTAACATATCTGGATTAGCAAAATTAACTAGGATAAAATCATAGTCTTTTTGTAGACATAAAATTGTTTTTTTACTAACTTCAATGGCCGACATTTCTGGTTTTAAATCATATGTTGCTACTTTAGGAGAAGGAATTAAAAATTTATCGCAACCTTTAATGCTACCAGTATATTCACCATCAAAAAATTTAGTAACATGATTATATTTTTCAGTTTCAGCAATACGTGCTTGGGTTAAGCCTAATTTTGAAAGATAAATTCCTAAAGGATTAGTTGTTTTTTCTTCTTCAAAAAATATTTTAGCATTTAAAGCTTTATCCATTTCAAAAAGAGTATATAATCTAAGATTATGAACTGTTGGTATAAACTTATCAAATTTTAAAGAAGTTAAACTTTCAAGAATTTGTTTAGCGCGATCAGTTCGAATATTTAACCACAAAAGCGCATCTTCGTCTTTAATTAAACCGTTTTTATTAAGCAAAAGGGGCGGAATAAATTCATCGGTGGCTCCTTTTTGATAACAAGTGGCAAAAGCTTTATCTAAATCTATTGGTTTCGAGCCTTTTCCTTGAGTAACTAACTTATAATAAATATGTGTTCTATCCCATCTATTATCTCGATCCATGGCATAATATCTTCCACAAATGGTAGCAATGCTGCCAAAATGTAATTCATTAAGTTGTTCTTGTAAAACGTTAATATAATTTAAAGCGGCAGTGGTTGGAGTATCGCGACCATCTGTTATAACATGAATATAAACATTGGGAACTTCCTCTTTTTTTAAATGTTTTAACAAATCTAAAATGTAACTAATATGGGAGTGAACTCCTCCGTCCGATATAAGTCCCATCAAATGTAAGTCTTTTTGGTTATCAATAACATAATTTACCATATCTTCAAACGCTTCATTAATTCGAAATTCTTCTTTAGCTATTTCTTCTTGAGCAATTAATAATTTTTGACGCAAAATTTTTCCAGCCCCAATTGTTAAGTGACCAACTTCACTATTACCAAACTGCCCCTTGGGAAGCCCAACCGCTTCTTCACTGGCTTTAATAAGAGTATGTGGATTCTCATTATAAAATTTATCATAATTAGGCATTTGTGCTTGTTTAATGGCACTTTTTTGTTCATCTTCACTATAACCAAAACCATCTAATATGATTGTTAATATTTTTTTCATAAAATCCCATCTCCTTTAACTTTAGATTTACTTCTTTTAAATTATACATTAATAAATAGTAAAAATCTACTAAACAAAGTTTTGAGCTTGCTAAAAGAAATTAAAAAAACAAAGATTTTTCTTTGTTAGACTTTAATAAAGTTTTCATCTAATCGTAAGCGATCAGCAACAGTAGCCATAAATTCTGAATTTGTTGGTTTTGCTTTATCATAATCTAAACTATGACCAAATATTTCTTCCATTAAGTCATAATCGCCACGATTCCAGCTAACTTCTATTGCATGACGAATAGCTCTTTCAACTCGTGAAGAAGTTGTATTATATCTTGAGGCGATAGCCGGATATAACTCTTTGGTTATTCCACCGATTAAGGCAGGTCGTTCATACATTAATTCGATGCCATCACGAATATATTGGTAACCTTTAATATGCGATGGCATTCCCAAAGAATGTAAAATACGAGTAATTGACATTTCTAAATTTAAAGAACCATCTTTTAATTTTATTTTTTCTGTACTGTTATATACATCAATTATTCTTTTTTCTAAATCTTTTAAACTAAATGGTTTTAGCATGTAGTAACTAACTCCATAATCACTAACTCTTTTAATAGTTTCATCTTTACCATAACTGGTTAAAACAATAATTTTACGATCTTTATTTTGTTTATGAAGATCTTCTAAAATAGATAAGCCATCTTTATTAGGCATTATCAAATCCATTACGATTACATCATAATTTTTTTCTTCTTTGATTATTTTTTCATAGCCTTTTAAACCGTCGGTTTCAAATAAAGCTATATCTATTACTGCGTGAGAACTGAAATGTTCTTGAATTTTTTTGATAGCATTAATGTTATCATCAAGAACTAAAACTTTAATTTTATTTTGCATTTTTCTTTTCCTTCCTTTTTACTGCACGCAAATTAATTATATAAAAGAAAAAGACAAAATACTAGGAAATCTTTTGTCTAGAAATGTCTATGTTCGTCAAGTTTTGTCGAATCATGTTGGAAGGCATTTAAGAGTGTCAAAATACTGTCTCGTTTTGTAGAACAATTGCCAATTAAATAGCCATCAACGTTAATTTGCTTTACAAGATCAAAATTTTCGACGGATACGCCACCACCATAAATGATATCTACTTGTTGATTAGTTACAATCTTTTTAAGTTCTTGGATGACGCTATTAATATAATCGACATCTAAGATACTTTGGGATGATATCATGTAAGTTGGTTCATAAGCTAAAATCATTTTTTGATTATCCGGAAGCAAGTTTATGATTTCTTTTAAGAAACTATAAAGCGAATCTAGCTCGTATTTATTTTGTTCGCCTAGACATAAAATTATTTGTAAATTGTTATCTAATGCTTGTTTGATTTTACATTTTATGTCATTAAGTGTTTCTTTAAAGTATTTTTGACGCTCATAATGACCAATTAAAGTGTAAGGTACTTGAAGACTAGAAAGTTGAGAAGCTGTTATTTCTCCTGTAAAGTTGCCATTACTTTTAACCGATACATCTTGACTACAGACCGTAAATCCCGCTTCTTTAAACATGTTTAAATAAATTGCACTAGGAGCAATAATTAATTTGTTTTGATAGGGTTTTAAAGCTTTTATCTGTTTTATAACATCATCGTAATTTAAATTGGCTTTATGATTAAATATCAAGTACTTCATAATTTTCTTCTTTCTTTTTTAATATTTCTAAAGCTGGTAAAGTATTATTAGCAATATATTCTAACGATGCTCCCCCACCGGTAAATAAGTATTCAAAATCGTCTTGATGATTAAAGTTTTTAACAGCACTAACACTATCTCCGCCACCAACAATTACTTTAGTTGGACTATCAGCAAGAGCTTTTAAAAGCATTTTAGTTCCATTGGCAAATCTTGCATCTTCGTACTTACCGGCCGTACCATTGACAAAGACTGTTTTCGACTTAGAAATTATATTAGTATATTTTTTAATAGTTGTATTGCCTAAATCTAAAATGATATCATCATTACTAATTTCATCAATACGCTTATGGGCAGCATAGTTTTTATCATAACTACTGCCGACAACAGCATCAAAAGGCAAGACTATTTTTTCTTTGTATTGTAATAATAACTCTTGAATTTCTTTAATTAAATCAGCATTTTTAGTTACTAGAGAAAAACCGACATTTAAATTTAAAGCTTTCAAAAAAGAATTGGCTATTCCCCCGGTTAAAAGCAAGTTATCACATACCGGAAGAAGTTTTTTGATTATTTTAATTTTATCTTCAAGTTTAGCTCCTCCCATGATAACGCTAAAAGGCTTTTCGGGATGAAGAATATATTTATCCATTGCTTCTAGCTCGTCTTGAACTAAAAAACCGACACAACCAGGAATAAATTGCGGAATACCATAAGTTGAAGCGTGTTTACGATGAGAGGAAGCAAAGGCATCATTTACGTATATGTCGCCTAAAGAAGCCCAGAACTTAGCTAATTCTAAATCACAATTGCTTTCATATTTGCTAGGATAATCTTCAAAACGCGTATTTTCGACAACTAGAATTTCTTGAGGGCGCAAAGAATCAATTTTATCTTTTAAAGCTGTACTTCTAGTATGATTAGAAAAAACAACATGCGTTTGTTCATAATCTGGTTCGTGAGTAATTAGTTTTAGTAAACGTTTAGCAATTGGAACTAAGGTATATCTTTTTAGATCTGATTTAGTTTTTATTTTACCAAAATGAGAAAGAATAATTATTTTGCAATTATTATCAATTAAATATTAACATATTTTTACATT
>CALVQP010000002.1 GCA_944358225.1 uncultured Bacilli bacterium | reverse complement strand
CAGGGGTTAAGATAAGTTCAACTTCGATACCTTCATCGGCAAAGTAACCATTTTCAATAGCTGCATATAGTGGAGCGTAAAATATAGAATGGGTGACTTCAGCTATTTTGATTTTTTTAAGATCTTGTCCATCCTCTTTAAATAGTTTTATACCTAAAAAGCAACAGCCAAAAACTAAAATAATAGCTAATAAAATAATAATTCTTTTTTTCAAAATAAATATTCCTCCTAACTTCATTTTTATTATATTCTAAGTAATGAATATTGGTGAAATTTGAACGTATGTATTTACTTTGCTAAAGATGTTTGTTATAATTTTGGTATTAAGATAAGGAGTGGCTTATTATGAATATCGGATATAAAGCGGAAACTGATTTGCATAAGTTAGTTAGTTTAACAAGGGAAGATAATGAAATAATTACAGAAATAAAAGCAAGTGAAAAAGAAGCAGTAGATACTAAAAAACAAGCGGAAACTGAAAATGTGGATTTTAATGCCCGTGTTGCAGAGATAGATGAAAATGTTAAGGGACTTCTAGGATTTAATGAAAGTATTATTAAAATAGGTAAAGATTATATTAATGTTATTGATACAAATAAACTACCATTTGATATGCCAAGTATTACTCAGGCGGCAAAAATTATTGTCGAAAATGAAGAAGCAGAGAAGAAGGATTTATTAAATAAAATTGAGGATAATACCAAAGCAATCGAAGAGGCAAAAAATATTATTAGTGAAGCACCTTTAAGATTAAAACAAGAAGAGACAATCCGTAAGGAATTAAAGACTTTACTTGATAGAGCATTATCTGGAGCAGATGATGTTGATAAAAGACGTATTAGAGAAACTTTAAGTAAATTAAATGTATTTAGTGAAGAAGAAATTGAAGCTATGTTATTACCAATTATGTTTCCAGAACAAGGTCTTAAAGCAGCTGTGGAAAGTTTTGTTGAAAAGGGAAAGACAACTAGTGATATGGTTAAAGATGCTTTGGAGTTTGGTGCTAAGAAAGTGGCTAAAAAACCAGCTAGTACAGTAAAAAAGACATCGACGACTAAAGCGGCAACGAAAGCTTTTGATTTAGATGCACATTTAAATGCAGCACGTAATACAAAAAAAGAAGAACCTAAAAAAAGTGATGAGCCAAAAAAAGTTGTCAAAACAGAAAAAGTGGTTAAAGAAAGTATTGAAGACTTTTTAAAACAAAATTTAGACGTTACTGATGAGGATATTAAGTTTACTCCAGCTATTTTGAATATGTCGCTTGGTGAAGTTAAAGAAGCAATTAAATTGTGTCAAGAAAATGGAATTGATCCTAAAGAAGTTAGTTTAAAAGAATTTGTAAATGGTATTAAAAAATTGGTTGAAAATGTTAAAACAATTAAAAAATATGGCTATGAAGTTAATGATATGTTAATCGCCAAAAATCCGTATCTGACAGTTATACCAAATGAAAGAGTGAGTAATGATTTAGAGTTACTGGCTCAAAGAGGCATGTCATTAGTAAGATATACAGGTAATCCGGCTTTAATCGTTGTTAGTAGAGAGACTAATAAATTAGAAAGTGCAATTCATTTGATTGAAACTATTGATGAAAACTATTTTAGAATTGATCCTGTTAATATGGCTAAGATTATTGGAGGACCTGCTGCTAGAATGAATTATTGTCAAGAAAATGGTATTAATTATATAAAAGCAGATGGAACTGTAGAAAGTTTTATTGAAAGTGCTAAAGAATTTAAAGAATTATTTGGAATTGATATTGATTCTAAATCTCTACCTTCAGCCAAAAAGTGTAATGAGGCTTTAATAGAGATGGTAGAAAACCCTGATGTAGTGATGGCTCTTAGTGATTTTTGGAAAAGTGGAAAGTATTTAGAAAGTATTGAATTAGACCAAGAACAGATGGAACGTTTTATGAAAATCTTTAATAATATTAAAGCTAAAAGTACTGTTGCTTCAAATTCTGTGGTAGTAATAGCTGGTAAAAAATTTGGAATATTTAATATTCAGAAGAATTTGAGCTGGTTAATTAGTAAAAAAATTGAGGCGTCTGATAATGATCTTATCAATGCTTCGATGTGGTATGGAGAACATAAAAATCCTGAGTCTATTAAAGAGGTTAACATTGCTCTTGATCCCAATACTATGTCAATGTCATTGGCAGCTTAAGGAGGAATAAAATGAACTTTTTAGAAGAATTGAATTTTAGCGAAGATGAAATTAAACAAGCTGAAAATAATGTTACCGATTTATTAATTAAAGAGCTTATTAGTGCTAAGGATTTAGTAATTCATAATTTGAAGTTTTTGCAAGAATATGGAATTGATAATTATAAACAAATATATATTAATTATAGTCGTTTGTTTTTAATGGATCCTTCAAAATTTCAAAAGATTTTTACTAAATATGAAAAAAATTCATTATTAGAAAAATTAAATTCTAATATTGATGTTGTCGAATTTTTATAGTACTGTTAAAGTACTTTTTTAACCGCTTTATTAGCGTACAAAAGTTTGTTTTTGGCTGTGAGATATATAAAAAAGGATTTAATATTAGAAGTAATTTTGATATACTTAAATAAGGTTAGGATTTGGTAGAATGAATTTAGAAACATTAAATGAAAATCAATTAAAGGCAGTTAATCATAAAGAAGGACCATGTTTAGTAATAGCCGGTGCTGGAAGTGGCAAAACAAGGGTATTAACAACAAGAATTGCTTATTTGATTCAAAGTGGTATTCCTTCTTATAAGATATTAGCTATTACATTTACTAATAAAGCAGCAAGAGAAATGAGAGAAAGATTGGAAGTGTTAGTACCCGATCATAAGGCTTTTGTAGGAACATTTCACTCTTTGGGAATTAGAATTATTAGAGAAAATTATAGCACTTTAGGATTAGATAATAATTTTACGATTTTAGATTCCGATGATGTAACGAGTATCATTAGAAAATTATTAAAAGATAAGGGTTATGATCCGAAAATATATAGTCCTTCTTATATTAAAAATAGGATTAGTTTTATTAAAAATGAGATGCTTAATGATAGTCAAATAGATCAATTTTTTAATACTCCAGCCGAAAAAGTGGCTAAAGAAATTTATTATGCCTATATAGATAAATTAAGGATAAATAATTCAGTAGATTTTGATGATTTGTTAAAACTTCCTGTGGATTTATTTACTCATCATCCACAGGTATTAGAATATTATCAAGATAAATTTCCGTATATTTTAATAGATGAGTATCAAGACACTAATGAAGTACAATATAAATTAAGTAAAATGCTTGCTAAAAAATATAAAAATATATTTGTAGTAGGGGATTCTAATCAAGCAATATATGCCTTTAGAGGGTCTAATTATAAAAATATTTTAAATTTTGAGAAAGATTATAAAGATGCTACTGTTATTACCTTAAATCAGAATTATCGGAGTACGAAAACTATTTTAGATGCTGCTAATAGTGTGATAAAAAATAATAAGGAACGTAAAGATGTGGAATTATTTAGTGATTTAGGAAAGGGCATAAATATTAAATATATGCGTGCTTATGATGAAAAACATGAAATTAAACAGGTAATTGATCATATTAATAAGCTAAAGCAAGAAGGTTTTTCTTATAATAACATTGGGGTGTTATATCGAACCAATGGACAGGCACGTGTAATTGAAGAACAATTTTTAAAAGAAAATATTCCTTATAAAGTAGTGGGAAGCTATTATTTCTATGCTCGAAAAGAAATTAAGGATTTAATTGCTTATTTACGTTTAATTTTAAATCATCAAGATGAGATTAGTTTAAGGCGAGTAATTAACGTGCCTAAAAGAGGAATTGGTCAAACAACGATTGATAAATTAGAAAAAGAAGCATTGCAACAAGGTATGAGTATGTTTGAAGCAATTAGTAAAGGGAAAGAATTAGAATTTAAAAAGTTGATCCTAAATTTAACTGAGGAAGCTAATAATTTATCATTAACAGAATTAATAGAATTGATTTTAGAAAAATCGGGAATGAGACAAGATTTGGAGAGTATTAAAACTTTGGAAGCAGAATTAAGATTAGAAAACTTGATGGAATTTAAAAGTATTACTGCTTCTTTTGAGGAAAGAACGGGCAGTGTTAATTTAGGAGATTTTTTAGAAGAGATAAGTTTGATTGCTGATATTAGTGAACATAAAGAAAGTAATGATGAAGTAACTTTAATGACAATTCACAGTGCAAAGGGGTTAGAATTCGAAGTGGTTTTTTTAGTGGGTATGGAAGAAGGAATATTTCCACACACGAATTCTTTAATGGAAGAAAATGGTTTAGAAGAAGAACGTAGATTATGTTATGTGGGAATTACGAGAGCTAAAAAACAATTATTTATTTCTAATGCTAAAAGAAGAATGC
Organism: uncultured Bacilli bacterium; assembly: GCA_944358225.1. Taxonomy (GTDB): domain Bacteria; phylum Bacillota_I; class Bacilli_A; order RF39; family UBA660; genus HGM10766. Next base: position 29,603 of record CALVQP010000002.1, on the reverse strand, counting down.
TTTATGGTAAAGATAGTATGAATATGCCAAGCCGTTTTATCAAAGAAATTGATGAGAATTTAATTGATATAGAAAATCCGATGATGGAAGAAAAAAGGAAAATAAATAAAGAAATGTATTATGATACTGATAATGATAATAATTATAAAGTCGGTGATAATGTTATGCATACGATTTATGGCCATGGTGTAGTTGTTAAATTAGAGGAATCTTTTGTAAGTGTTGCTTTTGCGAGAAACTATGGCGTAAAAAAATTACTTAAAAATCATAAAAGTTTAAAAAAAATGTAGGATTGTAATTATGGATTTTAAAGGATATGAAAAAATAGAAGATATGTTGGGATATGAAGGATTTATTAGCTCTGATGGTAGGTTTTATAGATGGAGATCTTTTGCAAAACAAAATGAAATCACTTATGAAAATTGGATTTATGAATTTTTGAATTGTTATGATCCAGAACTTGATTTAAATAATTTTGATTTGCATGATTTTACTCATCCTTATAAGTTGGCTTTTTTACCTGTTGTAGAAGATGTCAATTTACATAATGTAAGAGGAGTTTATAATTCATTAAATGATTATAATGCAAAACAGATGCAATTATTATTTAATTTACAAGATGCTTATAAAAAACTAAATAAGGATACTTCTTTGTTTGATTTTAATAAATATGGCGTTGAAGAAATGCTTGATTATGTAGGTTTTATAACTTTGAATGGTAAGTTTTTTAGAGTACGAAAAAAAGGGGATATTTTTATACCAAATCACATAGAATGGAGCTATGCATATTGTAAAGCACATAATGTAATAATACCTGATGAATTTAAAAGATTTGATACAAGTTATTCTTCATTTACAGCTTTTGAGTATCTTATTTCTTCAAGAGGACTTAATTTTTTGGCCTTTTGTGAAGATATGGATAATGAGTTTTTAATACCAATTGTCTTTCAAAATCATAATTCAACTAAAATTCAAAATGAATCTTTAAAAAAGTTAAATAAATTGTTAGAACAAAATACTAAAAATCTATAAGACGGGAGATATGTATGCAAGAAAGAATTAAAGAATTAGTAGATATTTTAAATAAAGCAGATAAAGCATATCATGTTGATGATAATCCTTTTTTATCTGATAATGAGTATGATAGTTTATTAAGAGAGTTATTTGAATTAGAGGATAAGTATCCGGAATATAAATTAGCTGATTCTCCAACGCAAAAAGTAGGAAGTGAAGTTATATCAGCTTTTAAAAAAGTTACTCATAAAATTCCTTTATTTAGTTTATCTAATGTTTTTAATGAAGAAGAAATTAGAGAATTTGTAAAAAGAGTAAAAAAAGAAGTTAAAGATGCCTCATATGTTTGTGAGTTAAAAATGGATGGTTTAGCAGTTAGTTTAACTTATGAAAAAGGGATATTTAAAAGTGCGGCAACTAGAGGAGATGGAACTGTTGGGGAAGATATTACCCATAATGTAAAAACTATTAAAAGCTTGCCTTTAAAATTAAATGAACCTGTTGATTTAGAGGTACGAGGCGAAATCTATATGAGTAAAAAAAGCTTTATAGAGGCTAATAAAAAAAGAGCCGAAGCTAAAGAGCCACTTTTTCAAAATCCCCGTAATGCTGCGGCTGGTAGTATTAGACAATTAGATAGTAAAATAGCTAAAGAAAGAAAATTAGATATTTTTTTGTATCATTTACCAGATGCACCAACTAAAACGCATGAGGAAGCTTTGGAATACTTAGAAAATTTAGGATTACCAGTTAATAAAATTCGCGTAGTAGCCAAAACAGTTGATGATATTTTGAATTTTATCGAAAAACAAGCCCAAGCACGGGCAAATTTACCATATGAGATTGATGGGATTGTTTTGAAAGTAAATGATATTGCTATGCAAAGAAAATTGGGTTTTACGGCGAAGTATCCTAAATGGGCAACGGCTTATAAGTTTCCTGCTGAAGAAGTTATAACAAAGTTAAAAGATATAATTTTTACAGTGGGTAGAACAGGACAGATTACGCCTAATGCTGTTTTGGAACCTATAAAAGTAGCGGGTAGTACAGTTAAAAGGGCAACATTACATAACTTAGATTTTATTAAGCAAAAGGATTTAAGAATTCATGATTATGTTTATTTACATAAGGCTGGAGATGTTATACCTGAAGTAGTAGGACCTGTTATAGCTAGACGAAATGGATCAGAAAAAGAATTAATAATGATCGAGAATTGTCCTATATGTAATCATAAATTAACTAAGTCAACTAGTGGAATTGATTATTTTTGTTTGAATAAAGCTTGTCCAGCAAGACATATTGAAGGATTAATTCATTTTGTTAGTCGTAATGCAATGAATATTGATGGCTTAGGAGAAAGAATAATTGAAGATTTTTATAATATGGGGTTAATTAGAAATTTTAAGGATATTTATAATTTGGCTGATAGAAAAAAGGAATTAATTGAATTAGAAGGCTTTGGTAGTAAAAGTGTGGAAAACTTATTAATATCAATTAATAATAGTAAAAATAATTCTTTAGAAAGACTTCTATTTGCTTTAGGAATTCCCGGTATTGGAGCTAAAAATGCGAAAATATTAGCTAAAGTGTATGGTGATATTGATAATTTGGCAAATGCTTCTTTTGAAGAGTTAACGACTATAAAAGATATTGGGGATATTTTAGCGAAAAATATTATTACTTTCTTTGATGATCCGGCTAATAGAATAGTTATAAGAGAGCTTAAAGATTTAGGGGTAAATATGACGTATTTAGGACCTAAATTAGTGGAAAACGAAAACTTTTCGCATAAAAAGTTTGTTTTAACTGGGACTCTTTCTTTTATAACACGAGAAGAATTAAAAGAAATTATTGAGAGCTTTAATGGGACTGTATCTTCATCAGTTAGTAAAAAAACCGATGTTGTTATTGTCGGTGATGATCCGGGAAGTAAATATGATAAGGCGATAAGTTTAGGTATTGAAATTTGGGATGAGGATAAGATAAAGAGCTTATTAAATAATTAATTTTCTTAAAAATGCATCAATTTACATCTTATAATATACGTGCTATAATGATGTAGAAATATTTAAATGGATGTGAATGTAAAAAGGAAGGTTAATTTATGAAAAAATTTTATAAAGAAAATAGAGTATTTTCAATATTAATGATTATTGTTATTATTTGTGTGATACTTATGTTAGCTGTTTTGTTTAAGTCATTTTTCTTTGGCGGGAGTGCTTATGGAGATCGTTTAGAAGATGTAGAAAAGTATGAAGTAAGCGATGAATTAAAAGAAGAAATAGTATCTTCATTAGAAAGTGATGAAGTTATAAAAGAAGCTAGTGTTAGAGTAAGTGTAAGAACTATTTATGTAAAAATGGAATTTAATACTGGAATTTCTTTAGTTGAAGCTCAAGGTAAGGCTGTAACAGTACTAGAAAAATTTAGTGAAAAGCAGATGGGATATTATGATATAGAATTTATTTTAAATTGTGAGAGTACTGATAGTTCTGAGGGATTTACTATAATGGGAGCTAAGAATGTCAATGGAACGAATATTGTATGGAATAACAATACTCCAGTGGCACAAGAGTAGGAATGGATTATGAAAAGAAATAAAACTAAAATAATAATTGGGGGTATAATTTTAATTTTATTAATAGTAGGAACTATAATATTACTAAATGTTTTAAAAGATGATAATAAGCTTACTATTTTAGAAAAACAATGGATAAATAATAACAATAAAATTGTTTTAAACATGGGGATAAAAAATAATACTAACATATTTGCTAATGATGGTGTAGGAGTATTTTATGATTTTATTACCGATTTTTCTAATGAATATGGTTTAACTATTAATCCTAATACTTACACTGGTGACGAATCAGGTGAAGGGATTTCTTTTAGAGTAACTAATGAGCTCAGTGACAATGATTTACTAATATATAAAGATCATTATGTACTAATAGGAAAAAAAGATGTTTCTCTTAAAAATATTGCGGATTTGGCTAATCGTAAAGTTGGTGTTTTGAGTCGTGATCTTTCGCATGTTACAACTTTTTTAAACGAGATAAATGGTGGGAGTTTTAGACAATATGATGAAAAAGAAAAGTTAATAAATGCTTTTGATGAACAAGAAGAAATAGATTATATTTTGGTTCCTTTAAATGAATATTTAGAGGTTTATTTACAAGATGATAATTATATTAATTTTCATTTATCAGATATACCACAATATTATACAATTTATATAAATATTGCCGATGAGAAATTTGCATCCATTGTAGAAAAATATTATAATAATTGGACTTTAAAAAATTTTTTAAATCATTATAATCAAGAACTGTTTACTTTTTTTACAGAAGAATTAGAAGTAAGTGATGAACAAAAAGATCGCTTGCGCAGTAAAACTTATAATTATGGATTTATTGCTAACGCTCCTTACGAAGTAGTAGCTGGGTCTAACTATGGCGGAATTACAAATGTTTTACTAGATAGATTTAAACAGTTTGCTAGCATTGATATTTCTTATACACGATATAAAAGTAAAGATGCTTTAATGAAAGCTATAAATAAAAAAGATATTGATATGTATTTTGATTTTTATAATATAAAAAGTGATTATGATACTATAAAAACTTTATTTAATGTAAAGTATGATGTTTTAGTTAAAAAAGACAATAATATGGTTATAAATAGTTTAACTTCTTTGAAAAATGAAAGAATTAGCGTTTTAGAAGATAGTGTATTAGAGCAGTATTTAAAATCATATGATTTAGAAACTTTTAAAAATAATAAAGAATTAAAAAAACTAACAAAAAAAGAAAAAATATTAGTTTTAGATCATAATAATTATTTAGCTTTACAAAATAAAGAATTAAAAAATTATTCTAGTAGATACACTGGGGTAATTGATAGTACTTATAATTTTGCTGCGAATACCAATAGTACATTTAATAGATTGTTCGTTAAATATATTAATACTTTAGATCCTACGGAAGTTATTAATGAGGGATTATATTCTAATGAAGTTGTTCAAAAAAATGGGACGCTTTTAGGAACTATTGCTTCATATATTTTATATTTAGTATTTGGCGGTATTATTATTGGTATTATTATTTATAAAGCTTCTAAAAAAGTGAAGATTGCTAAGAGAATCAAACGAGAAGATAAAATGAAGTTTATTGATCAGTTGACTTCTTTAAAAAACAGAAATTATTTAAATGAAAATATTGATCATTGGAATAAAAATACTATTTATCCGCAAGTAACAATAGTAATAGATATAAGTAATATCCAATATATAAATGATACTTATGGTTATGAAGAAGGCGACAAACAAATTAAGGCTGCTGCTAATATTTTAATTAAAACACAGCTTGATAATACTGATATTATGCGAACTGATGGAACAGAATTTTTGGTTTATTTAGTAGGATATAATGAAAAGCAAGTTGCTTCTTATATGCGTAAATTAACTAAAGAATTTAAAAAGTTACCGTATGAATATGGGGCTATTATGGCAAGTAGTAGCATTACTGATGATATTAAATTATTAGAAGATGCTATAAATGAAGCAACCTTGGCAGTTAAAGAAAAGAAAAATGCAATGGCTGGTGAGGAAAATGAAAAGAAGATTTAAGTCTTTTTATAAAAAGTTTTTAAAAACTTTAAAAAGGCCCGAGATGTCTATATTACCGGGACAGCTTGCTTTTTTCTTTGTGCTTTCTGTTGTTCCAATAGCTACATTAATTAGTTATGGAGCTTCTTTTTTTAATGTATCGATTAATTTTATAGCAGATTTTTTAGAAAAGGCTTTTTCTAAAGATATTGCCCAGTTAATCTTACCAATTGTGCAAAAAAATGATGTAGGAATAAAGTTTTTTGTGTCGCTAATTATTGGTTTTTTTATAGCTTCTAATGGGGCTGATTCAATGATTGTTACTGCTAATGCCATTGATGGTACGTCTAATGGTAGTTATTTAAGAAGACGAGTAAAAGCTATAATTATGACAATGTTTATTGTTACTTTGTTTGTTTTTATTTTATTAGTTCCGGTATTTGGAAATAAAATTATCGAATTATTTAAATATATTGATATAAATGCTACTATTACGTTACGAATAGAAAAATTACTAAGTTTTTTGAAGGGCCCGATATCATGGTTTATTATATTTATGTTTATTAAAATTATTTACACAATGGCTCCGGATCGGAGAAGATCAAGTAGTTATACAACTTATGGAGCACTTTTTACTTCGATTTTATGGATAATTAGTACGGCAATTTATTCTTATTATATAACTCATTTTGCTAGATATGATTTATTTTACGGTGGTTTAGCTAATATTATTATTTTGATGTTATGGGTGTATTTATTAGCTTATATATTTGTAATAGGGATGTGCTTAAATTACCATAATGAGGAAGAAAAATTGGAAAAAACTAGTCAAATAAAATTGAAATAATTATTAATACTATAAAGGTACACACGAGTATTATTTGTGTACTTTAACCCGAATATAAAAAGTATTTGAGGTACTTACTTTATATAAGGGGATAATACTTAGAAGAAGAAACGGTTAGTGTGTTTCTTCTTTTTGCTTGAATATAAATAGTTATTTTGCTAAACTTATTATAGTATGAGGTTGATGATTATGAAAAATAAAAAAATGCTTTTTATTTTTAGTTTATCAATTATAGCAATTATTTTAATTGTAGCCTTTTCTTATGCTTATTTGATGTATACAACTAAGCAAGATGAATTTAATAATTTTGTAGCAGCATGTTATAACGTTACTTATTCAGAAAATACTGAAGGAATTAGTTTAGAAAGTAGAGTACCAATGAGTGATAGTGATGGTCTTAAAACTGATCCATATGTTTTATCAATAAAAAATAACTGTTCTCAAACATTACCCTATACAGTTAATTTAAATATTTTAAGTGGTAGTACTACTAGTGATAGTGCAATTAAAATTGCTGTTAATGATGAAGTTACTTTATTAACTTCCAATCCGGTTTCTAGTTCAACTGTGGATAATGCTTTACGTGCCTATAATGTTGGTAGTGGTATAATAGAGGCGGGAAAAACAGTTAATATTAGTTTTAAATCTTGGATGGATTCGAATGTACGAAATAATCAACAAGAAAATACTATTTTTAAAAATAAAATTACGGTGGAATTTAATCAAGAATATTTAGCTAATAAAATATTATTTGATAATAATTTGGATACTTTATATGATAAACCTAGTACAGCAACAAATGGTTTATTTGTAGGAACTGGTAATGATAATAAAGAAACTTATTATTTTAAGGGAGAACCAAACAATTATTTAAAAATAGGGGATTTAAATTTTCGAATAATAAGGATTAATGAAGATAGAACTGTAAGAGTTACTTTAGATGAACCGGTAACTGTAAATGGTAGTACTAAGGCAACTTTTAATAATACGGGATCATCAATATATAATGCGAGTTCAACATATGCTTATGATGCTTCTTCATTTTTGAATAAATGGTATAAAGATAATAAAAGTAAATTGGCAAATTATATCGCTTTAGAAAGTGATTTTTGTAATGATACTTCTAATAAAGTAACGAGTACAACGACTAATTTTTTGTGTAATGTTACTCCTTTAAAATTAAATGTTGGTCTTATGACATTTAATGAGTTCTATTTAAGTGGAGCAGGAAATGGCTTTTTATATAAGGAAAAAATTGAATGGACGATGACTCCAGCTACAGCTAGTCAAGTTTATTTTGTTACAACAGGAGTTTCTTCTAGATATTCTCAACGTTCAGCAGCTGATTTGACACCAATGGTGTATCCGGTTATAAATTTAAAAGCTAGCCTTAAAACTACAGGTAGTGGTACGGCTGATGATCCATATGTAGTATATTATTAGATTTCATTTTTGCTTTTAATAAATTCTTTTAAAATTTTTGTTAAAGCTCTTTTTTCAATACGTGAAACGTAGCTGCGAGATATTTTTAAATCGGCAGCTATTTCTTTTTGAGTTTGTTCTTCTTGGTTGTTTAAGCCATACCTTTTTATTATTATTTCTTTTTCCCGGGGAGTTAATAATTTTAAATATTTATTTAAAAGATTAATATTATGTTGATTATGAATTGTTGATAATATATCTTGGTTATCATCTTTAATTACGTCAATTAAGTTAATTTCGTTTCCTTCTTTATCATAACCAATTGAATCATTTAAACTAACATTATTGTCATTTTTTTTGTTGGAACGAAAAAACATCAATATTTCATTCGCTACTATCACTTAAAAGAACGATTTGTCCTCCGTGAGTTCCGGTTTCGGAATTCTCACTACCTTCAAAAACTGGTTGATAGGTTGTTGTATGATTTCTACTACCGATTAAGTCAATATGTATGTCTTTTCCATCAGTAGAACAATTACCTATAAACAACTTTAAGAAGTTTCTTTGTGATAGTAAATCAAGTTCAGTAAAGTTGCTCATATAGTTATCAAGTATGTATACAAGCATTTTAGCAGTTTCTTGGTCGGTGTAAGAGTCTGGTTGTGTCTCTTTAAGTTCTTGAATTTTCGCTACAACTTCTTTGTCCTTTTGTTTTAAATCTTTTATTTTGTTTTGTACGTCATCTAATAAATCTTCATCAACATATTCTATACGAGAGATATAATTTTTAATACTAGCAAGGTTTTGGTTGTGTTTTCTTTCTAACACTTCTAATTCAGTTGTCTGACTATTCTTGCCATAGTTTTCATATTTAATAACTTTAAGTAGTTCTTGGTAGAACTCACTAGTAGGTTTAGCAAGTTCCTTTATTCCGTCAATAACAAGTTTGTCTGCCTCGTTTCCATTAACGTTAGGACAATTGCATTGTTTACCTCTAGACCTCATTTTAAGGTCGCATATATAGTTAAACTTTCTATCGCCATTAGGAAGTGTTGTGTCTTTAAGTTTTGGTCTCATAAGGTTGCCACAATGTTCACATCTTAATATACCGGCTAGAATAGAATTATTTTTAACTGGTAGTCTGTATGCCTTGTTCTGATTACTATTAAGTAATGTTTGAACTTCTACCCAGTCTTTACCTTTAATAATTCCTTGATGTTTTCCAATAGCATTTATCCATTGGTCTTTGTCTTTAGTTTTAACACTACCAGTTTTGGTTTTACTAGTCTTGTTATAACTCATAACACCATAAGTTCCGTCCCAGTCAATTTCCTCGTTAAATATGTCCATATCATTGTCTTTAAAGTAATTGAACATATCTTTGTCTGCTATTGCATAAACGGGGTTTGTAAGTATCTTTTTAAGCCCCCAACGAGCAAAATCACACTCACGTCTTGTCTTTAGATTATTGTTAAGTAAAAACGTTTCTAGAGTGGTTAAAGACTTTAATTCTAGGTATTTATCATAGATAAGTTTTATAATCTCTATTTCATCATTTATAGGGCTTAATTTGTATAGTGAAACCTTTTTACCATTGATGTTAAACTTTTCCATTTTTTCTGACTCAAAGCCCATAGGTGTATTACCACCAAGCCAACGTCCAGTTTTAGCAAGTTCCATCATATTGTCTCTGATACGTTCTGCAATTGTTTCTCGTTCTAGTTGGGCGAACGTCATTGTTATCATAAGCATAGCACGTCCCATTGAAGTAGTAGTATCAAAACTTTCTGATACACTAGCAAATTTAGTATCATATAATTCTAGTTCATTATACATCTCGCAGAAGTCTAGAACATTACGAGAGAGTCTATCCAGTTTATATACCACTATCATTTTAACTTGCTTGTCTTTAACAAGTTTCATCATCTCTTGAAATTGAGGACGTTTGACATCTTTACCACTAAAGCCCTCATCTTGTTTAATGATAATATCTTCGTCTTTAATGTTTATATCAAATTTACTCTTGATGTATGCCTTACATATTTCAATTTGGTTTTCTACTGACTCACCCTTACCAGTAAATTTTGACTTACGAGAATATATAACATATTTCCTTAAATCGTTTCTTATTTTTGCTATATTGTCATTACCCATAAAATCAGTTCCTTTCTTTTATGTGATTATACTAATAATATATCACATAACACATAAAAATAAAAGCATTTTAGGGCAGATTTTCGCTTAAAGTTGTGTTATAATAATTGACTAACTGGAGGGGGTTATATGTCTCACTTAAAGAAAGACTTTAAGTTCCACAATTATTTTGACAATAAGTTTAGTGAACAAACATATTTGGCTTATTTATGCAGAGGCAATAAAAGATATGTTATCAGAAGTGGTGATTATATACCAAGATTTATTATTGATACCATAGACTTTATTATTAGATGTAATAATGCTATTGCAAGACGTGGTAGTGTTCAAAATGCTATTGATAACATAAAGCAAATGTATTTGAAAGCCGGTCGCCACTATTATTCAGTTAATAGAAGTGTACCTTTATATAATATGTATATTAGTGTTAACAAAGACAATTTAACAAACGAATATATAAACAAGGTATATAAAAAACTAGAAACACTAGTTAGTTGGCAAGATAAGTTTGAACGTGATTTTGAGGGCTTTAAAGATTACATCTATGACGAAATGCAAGAAATAGATAACGAGCATTATTGTTGGGTTATGGGTGAAAATATCATATATGATAGGTCAATAGTAGACAACATTAAGAAAAGAGTCCATTGTTCGCTTAATAATGATAAGGTTATCTTAAAGTTTAAAAAGATTTACTTTGATAATGTGTTTATAGAAAGCAAGTATAAGGCAACACTATATAATCAAATTAGTTATTTACTTATTACTATTGCAGATGTAAACAACTACTTAATTACAAAATATAATGTTAAAGCCATTGAGTTGTTGCAAGACTATTTTGATGACAATAAAAATATGGCTAATTGTAGAGACATATACTACTTGAAAGAATACTACGAACTACACGAGGTGTATAACTTATTAAGTCAAGGCAAAAACCATAAAGGGTTAACTTTAATTCAAGAGATTATTGAAAGAGAAAATAACAAGTACATCTCATCATTTACTTTATTTGAAAGTGTTGCAATTGACTTACAAGAATCTACTTACTCAAAAGTTATAAATATATAAGAAGTGCAAATTTTGCCGTTCGGTACTAAAGGTAAAAAATGCACTTTTTTTATTGTAATAATATTTTAGTTTGATATGATGGTTATGCAAAGAAGAAACCGGTTTATTATTTGCAAGTAAGGGGGAAAGGAGATGTATTGTCATCAAGTTGATTATTAACTTACCAACTGATGATAAAGAAAAAAGTATGTTTAATGAACAATTTGCTAAACTACAAGCCAAGTTAGTTGCAGAGTCAATTAAGAAACTTAATGTTGACGATACATCTAAAGAAAATGTTTGTATAGGTGTTCTAGAACTACTTAAAAATAAAGTCAAGGAGGTAAAGAAAGATGAATAATAGTGATAACACTATTGCAAGTAATAAGCAAAATAATGGGAATAATAAGGGAAATAAAAAAAGACATAATAAGCCTTTAACTGATATAAACGAAGAACAAATACTAAACTTTGTTCAAAAGGAATTTATTAAGGCATATATGAGTGCTTATTCTCAAAGAAATATAACTGACAAAGAATTAACTATGTTTACTAAATATTTAAAAAATATTAAGCCAGTAAACACATCAAGCAACCATTATGTTAATAGAATAAAAAGTCTATGCAACGAGATGAAAGGTTATTATAGCCAATTTCAAAAACTAAATTACATCTTGGGAATAAATTTTAACCAAGAAAGAACTAAATAGATACTAGTTAAGAACTTTCTAGAACGTCTAACAAACTCAAAAGTACATAATAAAAAGTTATGTGCTTTTTAAATTTGCTTAAATATAGTATAATTATAATTGAGGTGGAACTATGGAATTGTATAAAGGAAAAAATTGGGACGTTATTTTTGGCGACTGGTGTCAAGAATTTGTTGGTTATTGTATCATAGGGAATGATAAAAAATCTTTAAGTGATTTAACACCGGAGGCTTGGGAAGAACTAGGACAACTTGAGAAAGAACTTGAAAGAGTTTGTAAAAAAGTTTTTGGTGCAACAATGTTTAACTTTGCTTGCTTAATGAATAATGCTTATAGAGATAATGAGAAACCACACGTCCATTATCACTTTGTACCACGATATAAAGATGAATTAAAATTGTTTGGCAAGGTATACAAGGACAAGCATTTTGGTTATAATTTTTGGAAATGGGCTTTAAGCAAATTCAAGAAACAAAAAGACATTTTTACTAAAGAAGAAAGACTTAAAATATTTGAAATGATGAAAGATGAATTTAATATAAAGTAATATCGGAGGGTGAATTATAATGACAACTATTTATTTGTTAAGACACTCACAACCATTTAGGTCTTTGTTGGGTGATTACAACGTTAACGAAGTTGAGCAAATTAGAAATGAAAAGAATATGTTAAGTGTTGAGGGTGAAAGACTTGCAGAACAAATGAGCAAACGTGAGGAATTACAAAATATAGATGTAATTTACTCGTCTCATTATGTAAGAGCAATGTGTACTGCTAAATATATTGCAACCAACAATAACATTTTATTAAATGTTGATGAGAGACTTGGTGAGAGAAGATTTGGGGTAAATAATATGTATGAACTTCCAAAAGACTTTTTTGAGAATCAGTTTAGAGACTGGGATTATAAACTTGATAATGGTGAGTCTGCAAATGAAGTATCGGAAAGAATGAATAATGCAATAGCAGATATATTAAATAAGCATTCTAATAAGAAAATTGCCGTTGTATCTCACGGAACTGCTATTTCGACTATGCTATCTAAATGTTGTGATGTTATTCTAAATGAAGATAACAAATTGATAGAAATATATTTCAATAATGAAATGGTTTTTGATGGCAATTGGAATTGTCCAGAACTATTTGAATTGGAATTTGATGATAAAAATGTGCTAAAGTCAATAAAAAATATAAAGTAATTAAGGAGGTTTTAAAATGACACTACAAGAACAATATAATGAATTATTAAAGTATAGAAAACAACAACCTCTTGATGTAATAAACAATAAAAAAAGAATGGCTTGGGAATACTTTAGAAATATAGTATTAGTAAATAATTTAGAACAAAATATGAGTAAGGGTTTTAATTTGTTCTATGCCCCAGTAAGACAAATTAGATGGTCTAATATGGTTTGTTGGCCATTTCAAGATGGGTCAAAGGAAATTTATATAGATGAAACTTTTGCTTTAAATAACCCTCAAATAACTAACGTTCAAACTACACACGAAGTCTTACACGGATTAAGTCAAATGAAAGATGGCAATCAACATTTTTTTGGACATCAATATCAAGGAAACGGACAAAGCATATATACTGGTCTTGATGAAGCAATCACTCAATTATTTGCAGAAGATATAGAACAATGCCGTTTAAGTGAAAGTGAAGATTATTTATATTTTGTTAAAAATGTAATGCGAGTTATGAAAGTTATTATTGGTGCTGATAAACTAGCTAATCAATATCTTAATAATAACAATATGTTTGAGCAAGAATTTGATAGTCTTACAAATGGAAAGTTTAGTTCGTTTGCAAGTATGATGAATGAAATATATGCTTTAAGTAAAACAAAACACTATGCCAAATTAAATGACGCAGATATGAAACTGTTAGATACAAGAAAAGAACAAATAATAAGTTTTATACAAGGGCTTGTTAAATCAGTTTCAAAAAACAACTCTCAATTATTACAAAGTCTAACTTTAGAGATACAAGATGAGAACTTTTTAAATAAAATTGGTGTTAAACAGAATAACATAGAATATGCTTACTTTCTTCACGGGACGGCAAATGAAAGTCCGGAGGCTTTAGCAGATTTCTTCAATAATGGTTTAATATTAGAAAATGATATATCACTTAGTCTACATTCTACTCTAGCACCAATTAGTGATGAAGATATTAAAACACAAGGTCTAGAAAGTATAATGAAGTCATATTCTCAATTAGAAGATTTTAAATCAGTATTTGTAATTAAAGTTCCTAAAGAGTATTTATCTTGTCAACCTCATAGAGACGGTAGTTGTGATGTCCCTATGCCTTTATGGAAAAATACTGGTGATGGTAATAGTGTGTTTAGTCCAAATTTAATTCAAGGGGTATATAACAAAACTATTGATGGATTTATTACTAACCCTAACTTTTGTCCTATATATAATCCTAATGGTATGGCTTACTCTCACGAACAATTCAACGTTTTTGCCGGTTATAATAGAACAGACTTAATGAGTGAGTACAAACAAAGACAACTTACAACTTTCTCACAACAATATTCAACTGATGTTGCAAAAGGAACTTTTAATGAAGTAATGCAGTATTATCAAAGCAAGTTTGGTCAATTTCCACAACCTCAAATATTTGATAGTAGTGAATATAAAATGTTGTTAGAACAAACTTTAGGTCAAAATAGTGATACTAATAAACATAATAGATAGTGTATAGCAAATGCTATATACTTTTTTTATACAAAAATACACGAAATTGTATGAAAGTTTCTTATAAACTACTATATATATGAGGAGGTAGATATTATTAGAGACTTAATACCATTGAAAAGTGCTTGTAAAGAAATTGGTGTGTCATATAAGACACTTTATAGTTGGGTAGTTAACAACATAATATCTTATACTAAAATTGGTAGTAGATACTATTTATCGCAAGAGCAACTTAATGCTCTTGTTTTTGTTTACTCTAAAGACTTAACACAAGCCACAAAATAATATTAGAATTTAATTGTAAAAGATTTATGTAAGACATACCATTGTCTTGTTAAAGCAATTTAAGGAGGTTTACAAAAGGTTTTTGGGTAATATAGAGTATATTACTAATATATATATTATTTATATATATACATTATAGTAGAGTTAAACTTAATAAAATTAACTTTACAATTATATATAAGAAAAGATAAGAAGAAAGACAAGCAGTTTTCCTTTATTTATCGGACTTTTAAACAAAAAAAGATACCAGTATATTGGGACATATCATACCAAACAATTGAGGTCTATTTAGGTTGTTTTAAAACTAAAATTGGTATGTATTTACAACTTGGAGGTAGTTATGGAACAAGTAAAACGTAAGCAAATTACTGATGAAGAAATAGTCTGCCAATTTATGAACACCGATACTGGTGAGATAGAATACTCTTTAAGAGAGGGAGATTCTTTGCGAGTCTATACTAAAGAACAAAAAGATTATATGGCAAATCGTAAGGTCATAAAGAAGAACAATACGTTTGTTAAAGTATATAAAGATACAATAGGAATACTTGCACGAGAAGATTTAACCAAGAGTGATTATAAACTTATTCTAATCGCACTTGCTTATTTAGATAAGACTAGTGGTGTCTTAATAGAAGATGGTGTTAATATAAGTAAAGCAAGATTTCTTGAACTGGCAGATATGTCGCATAATACATTTAACGAGAGTGTTAATAGACTCATCAAATTAAACATTATGGCAAGGACAAAGTCCGGAAGAAATAGTGTGTTTATAATGAACCCCTTTATATTTCAGAATGGGACTTACATCAATGCAACACTATATAGAATATTTAAAAAGAGTAAATGGAATACTCAAAATGATTAGGTAAATTTAGGTAGGGGCATAGGACTTATATGTCCTTTTTTTTAGTGGCACTTTACTTAACCACCCCCCACCTAGTATTTTTGGAGGTTAGATGAAAGAAAAGTTTTATACATTGAAAGAAATAAATGAGATGACCCATACATCAGTTATTTATCTTAAGAGACTAATAAAAAATGGAACATTAAAGGCAACTAAAATATCAAAAGATTATTTAGTAAGTGAATATGAATATTACAAGTTTTTAGAACTTATGGAGGTTAAGACAAATGGCGAATAAGAAAGTAAGTATTGATTTAGATATTGAGGAATTATTAGGACTATCAGAGCCAAAGAAAAACACTCTTGAATATGACTTAAACTTCATCATTGAGAACGGAATTGAAAAGTATAATCAAATGCAACAAGAACACGAGAACAAGAAGAAAGAGTTTATGCAACTATTTAGAGAGTGCTTTCAAGAGATTATTTGGGAATTTCAAAAAGACCCAAGACAACAAATTGCAGTTAATTGTGCTGGCTGTAGATATTCTAATCGAGTTGAATTAGGTTATGGTAAAGCAACAACTAAAAGAACAAATAATAATGGTTGCGAATAAAGAGAGATAAGTTCAGTGCTTATCTCTCATCATTTTTTTTGCCATTAAGGAATGCTCTTGCAATTGCAACTTGTGTAAGATTAAGACTATGTAATTGAGACCTAAAGTCATCTAGTATTTCAAATTTTAGTTTCTCTAACAGCTTCTTTTCTCTTTTACTTAATTCAGTAGAATTCAGTATTTGTTGTATTGACAATAACACAAAGACTTCTTCTTCCATATCATTGTTGATAGTGAATTCCATATCTTTTATAGGCAATAACCTTTTGTCCGTTAATACCACTTCCTTTCGTGTTCAGATTTATAAAAACTTTTCATATACTTAATTGGTGATAGTGTGAAACTGATAATGAACTTACCAACTGATAAAACTGGTTGGTGTGAGTTTTATAGTGAGTTTGCTAAATTACAAAGTGAACTTGTCTTGTTAGGTATAAGAAAATTAAACGTAAGCATTGATGAAAAAGAAAAAATACTTTACGGAATAATAGATAAAATAAAAGAGAGACTTGTTGATTAAATATAATCTTTAAGTCTCTCGTATTTTTTTCTACTTATCTGACAATTTCCGTGTTCCCAACGTCTTACTGATGTATCACTTACACCTAGTAAGTCGCCAAATTGTTGTAAGGTAAGTTTCATTTTCTTTCGTGTTTTTCTTATCTTCTCACAAGGGTTATTAAGTAAGAAGTTAATATAATCGTCATTTATGTTGATTTCATCTTCAATTCCTAGTTCTTCTATTATTCCTTTTATTAGATTAACGTTTACAAGTTTTATCTCGTGGTTTTCAAGGTGGTTTAGGGTACTTCTCTCAAAGTTTAACTTAATACCCAATTCCGTTTGCTTAACATCGTTAAGTCTACGATAATATTTTATTTGTTCACCGAACGTACTTTCCGACGTTATTGGTGTTAAGTTCCAACACGTATGGGTTGTTAACGTGTAAGAAAGTTGTAGTTTAGTTCCAATTCGTTTAAATAGTGCATTAGTTCTATCAAAAAGTTCTTTGATGTGAACGTTGCATTTTCAATACAACGGGCACAGTAGGTAGTAATTTTTGTTTTATGGCTGTTTTTATAAGTATCAATTCCTTTAATTAATCCAATAGTGCCAATACTTATTAGGTCGTCATTATCATTACTAGCGTTGTCGAATTTTTTGACAATATGAGCAACTAAGCGCAGATTGTGTTCAATTAATTTATTACGTGAATCTTTATTTCCTGCTAACATTAATTTGATATGATGTTCTTCTTCTTCTTTACTTAGAGGATCTGGAAAAACATTATTGGAATAACTTCCAGTGAAAAAAAGCATTTGTTTAAATAGACTTAATAAACTTAGTAACATAATTCACTTCCTTTATTAAAGTTTATTTGTAGCTAATAAAAATAGAACGTAAGAAAATGATTATTTTGGAAATAGAGTCTTAATAATTGCATAATCAAAATTAAGTATTTCCATATACTTCTTATATTGTTGCTTGCACTTAGAAGTCTAACAAGGTATAATAAACGTAAGTTTGAAGGTGATTTCTATTAAGAAGTATCGTTTAGAAATAGAGATATTGATGATATTGTTAATCTTATTTATATTAATTCCTGCTTGTAATGTGGCTGTTAATGGCTATGATTTTAAAAGTGTAGGTAATTTACTTCTTGTTGTTAATCCACTCGTTATTTTATTTACATCTATCGTTTATGCTAGATATAATGCTAATTTTTATTTAGAACCTATAATAGCGTCAATCCTTTATATTCCTAGCGTCTTTGCAATTTATAACGGCAATTATTTGGGGTATTTTTTTCTATATTTAATTTTAGGTTTTCTAGGAGGAATTATAGGATATAAATTTGCTAAAGACAGTGCTTTTTTAAAAGCTTTTAAAGAAGCTGTCGGAGTATTTTCTTATATTGCCTGTGGTTTTATAATGGTTTGGACAGTGCTAAATAATTTTTTATTTAGAGAACCTTATGAAATAATAACTTTACGAACCTTTTTTGATTTGGGAGATATTACTAATTATTTAATTGCTGGTTTATTTTTATTTTTAGGGTGGAGATGTTTGCAAAAAGGAAAAAAGAAGAAGAAAAAGGAGAATTAGGATGATTTTTAAATTAGAACAAGTAGTAAAGGAATTGTTTTTAAAAAGCGGTTTTGATGTAGATAAGGTAGTAATTACGAAATCAAGTAAGGAACAAAGTTGTGATTATCAATCTAATGATATTTTTAAATTAGCTAAATTATATAGTCGTTCGCCTATAGAAATAGGTCAAAAAATAATGGCTTGTGTTGATAGTTCTTTAACAGATATATTTAAAAATATTGAGTTTGTTAAGCCTGGTTTTTTAAATTTCACATTAAGTGATAAATTTATTAATGAAAATTTAGAAACTTTAAATGAACATTTAGGTATATCTAAACCAATAAAGGAAGAATTATTTATTTTAGATTATGGGGGAGCAAATGTAGCTAAACCTTTACATGTAGGACATATGCGTACTTTAATAGTTGGAGAAAGTCTAAAAAGAATTATTAAATATATGGGTCATAAAACAATTAGTGATATTCATTTAGGTGATTATGGGTTACAAATAGGACAAGTAATTTATGGTTTGAAGCAAGAAAATATTAAAATAGATGAAATTACAATTGAAGACTTAAACCGTATATATCCCAAGGTGAGTAGTTTATGTAAAGAAGATGAACAAGTTAAAGATACTTGTGCTTTGATAACTAAACAATTACAAGATAATAATGAAGAATATCAAAAGTATTTTAAGAAGATATTAGCAGTTTCTATTGCTGATATGAAAAAATTATATGAGTATTTGAATGTTGATTTTGATTTATGGCTAGGAGAAAGTGATGCATATCCTTATTTGAGTACGGTAGAAAATTTATTAAGAAAAAAAGGTTTACTTCAAAAAAGTCAAGGAGCTTTAGTTGTTGAAGTAAGCAAAGATACGGATAAAAAAGAAATTCCCCCTTTGTTATTTAAAAAGAGTAATGGTGCTTATTTATATGCTTCAACTGATTTAGCAACTATATATGATCGGGTAAATAAGTATAATCCTAATCACATTTTATATGTTGTAGATAATCGCCAGAGTTTGCATTTTGAACAAGTTTTTCGCGTTAGTGAAAGCTTAGGATTAATAGATTATAAAAATTTAGAATTTTTAGGTTATGGAACAGTTAATGGCAATGATAATAAACCTTTTAAAACAAGAAATGGGGATGCGCCTGCTTTAGCAAGTTTATTTGAGCAAACAAAAAATATTTTTGTTAGTAAACGTGAAGAAAATGAAAATATGAATAATCAGGATTTGAATATTGTTGTAAATGCAATTTTAAAATTTGCTGATTTAGTAAACTCTAGAGATAAAGATTATATTTTTGATTTAAATAAGTTTAGTGATGTTGTTGGTAAAACGGGTCCTTATATTTTATATACTTATGTAAGATTAAAAAAAATCTTAGGGGAAAATAGTCAAAAATATGTTTTTAACGAAGTAATTTATAATGAATATGATCGAGATTTAAGAATGAAACTTTTAGAACTTAGCACTGCTTTAAATAGCGCTTTTGTCGAAAGAAAACCATCATATATTGCTGATTATGTTTATAATTTATGTGTATGTGCTAATGCTTTTTATCAGCATAATCATATTTTAACTTGTGAAGATGATGTAAAAAAGATAGAATGGTTGAATTTAATAGGATTAACGGCGATGAGCATTAAAACATTACTTAGTTTATTAGTAATTGATGTGCCAAGTAAGATGTAAAATATAAAATATATAAAAAGGAGTTAGATTATTAAAATGAAAGTAAGATATGGAGCAAATCCAAAAGATTTTAAACATTATACAACAAAAGAAATTAGAAAAGAATTTTTAGTAAAAAAAATATTTAGTAAAGATGAGATTTTATTAACTTATTCACATATTGATAGAATTATTTTTGGTGGGGCTATGCCTGTAAGTAAACCACTAGTTTTAGATGAAGCAATGGATGTCAAAAAAGAATTAGGAATGAATTATTTTTTAGAATCTAGGGAACTAGGAATTATTAATATTGGAACTAAAGGAAAAGTAGTAGTAGATGACAAAGAGTATGTTTTAGATAATTTAAATGCTTTGTATGTAGGAAAAAATCATAAAAGAATTATTTTTGAAAATATAGAGAATGCGAAGTTTTATTTAGCATCTGCACCTGCTCATGAAGCAAAAGAGACTGTACTTATAAATATGGAAAACGCTAAAAGAGTACCTTGTGGCGATAGTAAAACTTCTAATAAAAGAGTGATTAATCAATTAATTCATTCTAGTATTGTCGATACATGTCAACTTATGATGGGCTGTACAGAATTAAAAGATGGTAGTGTATGGAACACAATGCCTGCTCATACTCATGAAAGAAGAATGGAAGTATATTTTTACTTTGATTTAAATGATGATAATGTAGTAATGCATTATATGGGAGAACCTGATGAAACTAGACATATTGTTATGAAAAATGAACAAGCAGTTATTTCGCCAAGTTGGTCAATTCATGCTGGTTGTGGTACAAGTAGTTATAAGTTTATTTGGGCGATGGTTGGTGAAAATAAAGTGTTTGAAGATATGGATGATTTAAAAATTAAAGATTTAAAGTAAATTAATTAGTAAAATAGATAGTTGTAAATAAAATAGTGGCAAAAATAACCCATAATAAATAAAAAATAAGTAAATAAAATGATGTATTGCTTATTTTTTTTGTTTCTTTGATAAAGTAGATAGTGCTAGCTAGTAATAGAAATATTGTATATAAAGTTAAGGTTAAATTTTGAAAGTAGAAAAAAAATAATGAAAAAGATTGATTAAAAATGTAATTGGTTAAGATACTAAACAAATAACTTTTGTTACCTTTATTTTGTTTTAAAATAAGATAAATACTTAAAGCTATTAAAATATAAACGATACTCCAAACGATGGCGAAGATAATATTTGGAGGAGTGAAGTTTGGTAGATTTAAATTATTGTAAAATTCAGGGTTAAAGGGAAAAACGATACTTGATAAAAACCATGGTACTAAAATACTTAAAAATGTTAAAATAGCCATAATAACAACTCCTTTACTAATCCTATGAAAAATAATATAATATTATGAGAAAGAGGCAGAACATATGGACAAACTAGTGATGAGTAAAAGTGATGAAATTATAATGAAGCTAGTACATTATTTTGTAACCGAAGAAAATTATACTCCAGTGATTGTCAAGGGAGTTAAAGATGAGATTTGGTTGGAAAATACAGAAGCTTTTTATAAAATAGTTCGCATTAATGCTAATTATATACATAATGTGGAACAGTTAAATTATGATTTGTTTAAAGTAAATAATATTTGTAAACAAATTAAAAGAAAAACTTTAACTTGGAAAATGCGTGTGGTAAATATTTTACTGGATTTAAATGAAGATATTGAAGTTAAGGATACTAAAAATATTCAGACAATTGTTATTAGAAATATTTCAGATGTAAAAAAATCTTCAAAATTAGCCGCAATTTTTCCGGAAATTAAAAATAATCCTTTGAATGATGAAAAAGGATTAGATCTATTTATTGATGTTACTAATGGGATTAATGAAAAAACAGATAAAAAGAATAAAGATTATGAAGAAGTTTTTAAACCTAAAAAAATCGTTGTAACTAATGTCTTAATCGGTATAAATATTGCTTGTTTTGTACTTACTTATTTATTATTTTATGCATCTTATGGAAATATTAGTTTGTATGATATGTTTGCCCTTGATGCTACTTTAGTTAAAAACGGAGAAATTTATCGTTTAATTACAGGTACTTTTTTACATGCTGGTCCAATTTATTTTCCTATGCATCTAGTATTTAATATGTATTCTTTAAAAATAGTCGGTAGTCAGTTAGAAAATTTTTTAGGAAAAGCTAAGTTTTTAGTAATTTATTTTGCTAGTGCTTTAATGGGAAGTTTGTTATCTTGTGTTTTAACAAGAGAACTATCTATTGGCGCAAGTGGCGCAGTGTTTGGTCTCATAGGATCTTTAGCTTACTTTGGCTATCATTACCGAGTATATTTTGGAAGTGTTTTGAAAACACAAATAATTCCTTTAATTATCTTTAATCTGCTTTTAGGATTTTGTTTATCTGGAATAGATAATTTTGCTCACATCGGGGGATTAATTGGGGGCGTCCTTGCTACTATGGGATTAGGATTAAAAAATAAAAGTCAAGTTTTAGAGCGTGTTAATGGGGTTATTGTATATGTACTTTTAGTAATATTTTTAGGATTTATGATAGTAGCTCATTAATAAATTAAAATATTTAAAACAAAAAATGTAGAACTTAGTCTACATTTTTAATTTTTATATTTTACGATATAATCCAACGGCTATTCCTAATATAGTAATGTTGGGTAAAATAATTGGATCCATGGTATCATTTTCTGGTTGTAATCTAATATGGTCTTTTTCTTTATAAAATGTTTTTAATGTAACTTCATTTTCTTCTGTCATAGCAACGATTATTTGACCGTTATGAGCAGTGTTTTGACGTTCGACAATGACGATATCACCGTCGAAAATCCCGGCGTTAATCATACTTTCACCACTCACTTTTAAAGTAAATATTTCTTTATTTGAAGAAACTAAAGATGCTGGGAGATCAAAAAAAGTATCGGGCATTTCAATTGCTTCAATGGGACTTCCAGCTGTTATTTTACCTAATAAAGGTACTTTAATAATATTATCATCTTGTTTATCAAACTCATTTTCAACTAAAATTTCGATTGTACGGAATTTAGAATTAGTTTTGCGAATGCATCCTGCTTTTTCTAAGTGTTTTAAGTGAGCATGTACTGTGGCAGGAGATGATAAGTTTAAACCAGCACATATTTCTCTTGTAGACGGTGGGAACCCATGTTCTACAACAAATTTCTTGACATATTGCAAGACTTCTTGTTGTTTTTTAGTGAGTTTTTTATCCATATTTATACCTCCAAAATAATCTTAACATAGCACATGTAAAAAGTCAAACATTTGTTCAAAAAACATTTGACAACGAATAAATGTTCGTGATATTGTTGATCTAGAAAAGGAAGTGTGTTTATGAAACAAGAGTTAAAAGATTATTTCAAAATAGGAGGTTTCTATTTATTGATTGTTATTTTTATTTTTGTGTTATGTAGTAATAATGAAAAAGTAAATGAAAGCTTAGAAGAAAAGGCAAACGTTATTATCCTAAAATACTAATGACAAAATGCGACATATTACAGTTGAAGATGCTTTTATAATATTATTGGTGATATAAAATGCGTACATTTTATTTGTTTAAAATAAATAAAGAATTTTGTAATTTAACTAAAAATTGTCCTTTGAATTTATTTAAAAGTTTAGAAGAAATATATTATACAGATAAAACTAATGTAGATATGGCTTATAACATCTTTGAACAAATAATAGAACCTTTTAAAGATAATATTTTAAATAAGAATTTGTTTTTATATTATCAA
This sequence comes from uncultured Bacilli bacterium, assembly GCA_944358225.1. Lineage (GTDB taxonomy): Bacteria > Bacillota_I > Bacilli_A > RF39 > UBA660 > HGM10766. The sequence continues at coordinate 5,813 of CALVQP010000002.1, read as the reverse complement.
GAAAATATAAATTATACAAAATTTAATAATGTGCATATGATTAATGATTTTTATAGTGATGAACAATCTAAGTTAATTATTAATAAATCGTTTATGCTTTTAAAGACAAATGTTACTAATCCAGATTTTTTAAAAAGACTTGTTAATGAAAAAAATATATTTGTTTGTGATTTTATGAATAAGGATTATTTTTGGTTAGAAAGTATTTTGGTATAACTTGTTTTTAAAAGAAAAATTTAGTAAAATATTAAATGTAAAGGAGATTTGATATGTTAGGAGATATCTTACTTGTAGTTTTGGGACTAGTAGTAGGACTAGTGATTGGATTTTTGATATCTAAGAAAATGACACAAAAATACTTAAAAGAAAATCCTCCAATAAATGAAAAAATGATTGAGGCTTTGATGAGTGGAATGGGAAGAAAACCTTCACAAAAGCAAGTTCGTCAGATGATGAATCAAATGAATAAATATATGTAGAGTTATTTTACTATTGATTTTAATGAAAAAAACACTATAATATAGTTTAAAGTTAAGGAGGTTTTGATAATGTTAGTAAGTTTTCCAGTATGTGAAGAATGTGCTAAGTATATTATGGATAATTTTGATATAAAAATATTTGATAATTCTTATGTTAGTGCAAGTGATTGTTTTACTGCTAAGTTAATAGCTGAACGCTGGTATAAAGCTCATGGTCAAGAGTTGAATTTAAGCCATATTGATGTAGAGTTACAGCAAGCTGCTGAGCAAGGAGCTAAAACTAATTCTGTAGTAGCACGTCGTACACATCGTTTACGCTAATTGATTTTTAGAGGTCATATTCTTATATGACTTTTTTATTTTTGATCATTGCAAGCAAATGTATGTTTGTGTTATACTTTTGAATAGTGATAGCTATGAAATCGTTAGAAAATTTAAAAGGTGTTGGTCCAAAAACATTGGAACATCTAAATAAATTAAAAATTAGTAATATTAAAGATTTGTTGGAATATTATCCATATCGTTATGATTTTTTCTATCCTCAAGATTATAAAAGTGCAACTGAAGTTAGTAAATGTATTGTGGGAAGAATAAGTTCTAATATTGGATTAAGTTTTATAAAGAAAAATTTAAATAGATTATCTTTTAAATTTATGACTAATAATGCTTTAATAAATGTGGTTATTTTTAATAGAGCTTTTTTAAAATAACATTTAAAATTGGGTCAAGTGATTACTTTAATTGGCAAATATAATCCTAAAAATAATACTTTTAATGCTAGTGGTATTAAATTAAAAGAAATAAATAAGTTAGAAATAGGACCTAAATACCATGTAGTAAAAGAAGTTAAAAATTCTTTTTTAATTAAAATAATTCAAGAAGCGTTGGTAGAGAATATCGATATTGATGATTATATTCCCTTTTATTTAACTAAAACTTATAATTTTACTAGTAAAGAAGAAGCTTTAAAAATTATTCATCAGCCGCAGGATATTAAAAGTTTAAAAAAGGCTCGATTGCGTCTTATCTATGAAGAGTTATTTATATTTATGTTTAAAATAAATTATTTAAAGTATAAAAATAATAATTCTAAGACGTTTTTAAAAAGAAAAGAACATAATAAAGAACTATGGCAATTTATAAAATCTTTAAAATTTGAACTTACTAATGATCAAAAGCAAGCTATCCAAGATATTGAAGAAGATTTTTTGGATAGCAAAAGAATGAATCGGTTAATATTAGGGGATGTAGGCAGCGGTAAAAGCATAGTGAGTTTTATGGCGATGTATTTAAACTTTTTGGATGGCTATCAAAGTGTTTTGATGGCTCCGACTGAAATATTAGCTAGACAACATTATTATTCTCTTTTGGAAATTTTTAAAGATTATAATTTAAATATTTGTTTGTTAACTGGAAAATGTAAAAAGAAAGAAAGATCTTTAATTTTAGAAGATATTAAAAATCAAAAAATAGATTTTGTAATCGCCACTCACGCAGTATTAAGTGAGGATGTAAGTTTTAATAATTTAGGATTGGTTATTACTGATGAACAGCATCGTTTTGGGGTTAATCAAAGAAGTAATTTGGTTAATAAGGGACAAATGCCAGATGTTTTATATTTATCGGCAACACCAATTCCACGTACTTATGCTTTAACTTTGTATGGTGATATGCAAACTTCAATAATAAAAACTAAACCTCAAGGACGTAGGGAAGTAAAAACAATTTTAAAAAAGCCTGAAGAATTAAAAGATGTTTTGTATCATATTTTAGAAGAGTTAAAGAAGGGACATCAAATATATATAGTTGCTCCTAGTATTGAAGAAAATGATGATCCTTTATTAACAGATGTAAACAGTTTAGTAAGAAAATTTAAATTAGCATTTAAGGATCATGTGAATATCGGGGTAATTCATGGTAAATTGAAACAAGAACAAAAAGAAAAAGTAATGGAAGACTTTTTGAATAAAAAGTATAGTATTTTAATTTCGACTACAGTTATCGAAGTAGGTGTTGATGTTGCTAATGCTACAATGATGGTTATTTTTAATAGTGAGAGATTTGGACTGGCTACATTACACCAACTTAGGGGAAGAGTTGGACGAAATGATCTTGATAGTTATTGCTATTTAATAAGTGCTAAAAATACTTTAAGACTGCAAATTTTAGAAGAAAGTAATGATGGATTTTATATTAGTCAAAAAGATTTTGAATTACGTAAAGAGGGAGATTTATTTGGAGATAGACAAAGTGGAGAAGTAAGTTTTAAATTAGCTAATATTAAAACAGATTATAAAATTTTATTGCAAGCTCAAAAAGATTCTTTAAAATACTTAGAAGATAATATTAATAATAATTTTTTGGGGAATCAGAAATATTTAAAAATTATAAAAGAAATAGATTTTCTAAAATAGTTGTAATATAATGGTAGTGGGAGGAAAATGATGGATAGATATCAAATAAAAAAAGAAGCTAAAGAATTTGTAAAAGATAATATTTGGAATATATGGAAAGCTTTACTAGTTAATTTAATTGTTTCTTTTTTATATACTTTCTTATTTGCTTATGTTATAAAAGACAGTACATCGCTTTTGTATAATGTTTTATCTTTAGCCTATAATCTAGTTACTATTCCCTTAATGTTTGGAATTTCTAGATACTTATTAAAATTATTACGAAAAGAAGAATATAATTTTAGTGATTTATTTTATTATTATAAACATAATGTCTTAGAAGCAATAATCGTTTCGTTTATTATTAGTATTTTGACTAGTTTGGGCATCGTTTTGTTTTTATTTCCGGCAATATATGTAGCTATATTATTTTCACAAAGTAGTAATTTATTTGTTGATGGATATAATAAAGTTCAAGATAACTTAAAAACTTGTATAGAAATTATGAAAAACTATAAGTGGGATTATTTTAATTTTTTGATTAGCTTTTTAGGATGGCTTATGTTGGGAATTATGAGCTTTGGAATACTTTTGATTTGGGTATTACCGTACATGATGATGGCTCAAAAAATATATTATGAAAAGTTAAAAAAAGAAAAAAATCTGTAAAAAACAACCTTGATGGTTGTTTTTATATAGCTATAACATCAGTTATTTGAGGAACTTCTTCTTGAATCATATTCAAAATTACATTTTTGATAGTGATATCTCTATAATCGCAGCCTTGGCAAGCTCCTGTTAATCTGATATATACTTTATTATCTTCAAGCTTGATAAACTCGATGTTACCACCATCACTATTTAAGTAGGGATTAATCTCTTTTATCACTGCTTGTATTTTTTCTTCCATTTAAATCACCGATTATATTATAAAAAAAATTTTAATTAATGTCTATGAACTTTAAGAAAAATTCGATATAATGCAAATAGGAGAAAGAAATGAAAAAATATAATGTTGGAGATATTATTAAAGTTAAAGTAACGGCAATTAAAAATTATGGAGCTTTTGTAATTGTGGATAAAGATTATAGCGGATTAATTCATATTTCAGAAATTTCGAATTCTTTTGTGAAAGATATTAGAGATTATGTGAATGTTAATAAAGTAATTAATGCAAAAATTTTGGCAGTGGATGATGATAAAAAACAAATAACTTTATCTATTAAGGATTTACAAAATAATTTAAACTATCCTCAAGGTTTTAAAGGACTACAAAATAATCTGAATATTTGGATAAATGAAAAACTAAGTGAAATACATAAAAACACTTAGTTTTTTAAATTAATTTGGCATGAATAACAATTCTTTTGGCACCGTTTTCGGCGCAAGTTGATAGGGTTAAAATTTTATCATTACTGGTAACATCAACATTAAAGTTGTAAATACTTCTTTGTTTTACTTCGGCTAAAAAGTTTTCAAAATTAGTTTTACTTTTATAATTATTTACTAAATAATCAAAGTCAGGAGTTGTGACATAAATGGCAAATATTTTATATCTTAATTGACCGTATAAAGTGTTAAAACTAATGATATGATTATTAGAATTTGTATACCATCTTTCTTTTAAAGTATTTTTTAAAGAGCCAAACATTGTGCCATTATGGCCATAAATAATAGTATTATCATTAATTTCTTCAATGCTATTGCGATAATCCATAAATACCCAACCATTATAGTTGCGTTTTTTATAGAAATTATAATTTAAATAGTATTCGTTATCAGTAGTTTGCACAACGGGATAGTTAACATTAGTATTATTTACTTTTATCCATCCTACAGTATCACTATTGATGGCTAAAAGCTTTTCGTAATCTTCAGTTAAAGCTTCAACAACTTTTTGTTGTTCAGCTGCGTCCATTTGTTGGTTTTCATTACCTTCTTCAACTTCAATATCTTCCATAATATCTAACATATCGTAGATATCATCAATTTCTTGATTAGATTTATAGTCATAGTAAATTTTAAAGCTGATACCTACTAGTAAAATGGATATCATAATGAGGGCACACATTTTAAGATTTGTAAAAGTTAATTGTTTAAATAAATTTTTACTAATATATTCTTTGGAATAAATTATTTTAAAAGTATAATTTCTCTTTTTGACTTTGTTTTTATTTAAGTAAACTCCGATATCATTTAAAACTTTACTATCATCTTCTTGTTGATAAATTTTAAATTTGATATTTTTAATATTAACTTCATATAATTTATCAATCAGTTTACTAATAATTTCTTTGTCATAGTAATACAAATATATTTCTTTTAAGTATTTATTTATTTCTAAAAAAGTATCAAAATCATTATAATCTTCGTCTTTCATGTCATGGTCGATAATTATGGTTTTAGCATAGTAAATGTCAGCATAGTTATTAAATTTATTATCAATAAAAAAATTGCTTAAGTAAAACTCTTCACTATATAGTTTAACGTCTAAATTATTATTATCTAGTTTTTCAAGCATGAATAATGGTAAAGAGTAACATGTCAGTTTTTTTAAATGCTTAATGTTTATTATTTTTAAGCAATCATTGTAGGTTAGGACAGTTTTATCACGCAATTGTAAATGGGTAATAATTTTTAACTTACTTATTAAATCGATGACGATATCAAAAAGTTCATAATCAGCAATTGTAATTTTAGTTATTTTATTTTTTAAAATTATTTCTTCTAAGAATTTAATAACTAATTTTTTATTTTTTAATATATACTGGGCTGAAAAAACTAATTCTTCTAGATTAATGCGAGTGGTAATTATGGTTAAATTAGTATCTAATTTTTCTTGTTCGACGAAGGAAAATATTAAAGAGTTTTTATAAGTTTGAATTTTAACAACTTTCATTTTTATCTCCCTTCTTATTTATATTTAATATACCATAAATGA
>CALVQP010000001.1 GCA_944358225.1 uncultured Bacilli bacterium | reverse complement strand
TGAAAGTTTAATTCTTAATAATATTATATTTTTAAATGAGTTTAATATTCCTTTTTATAAAATAATTATTATTCAAGGATTTATTTGGTTTATTTTATTTATAATGCTTGTAAATTTAAGAAAAAAGCAACAAACTACTATATTTATCGATAAATTATTAGGCTTAGAAATAAAAGATACTATAAACCATGAAGAAAGATATATTCTTAAATTATAAAGTGCGCACGCATTTTTTATTTTGTCATAAATTATTAATGAGAATACATGAAAGGGTGAATAATATGTGTAATAATAACAACTCAAATAATAAAGGTAACTGCATTAGTGATATTTTAAATGTTATTTTAGTTTTACAACAAAATGCTAGTCCAGAAAATTGTTTGGACTCATGTGACAGACCAATGCTTGGTGGCGGACCTAATTGCTTGATTTGTAACACTCGTCCAGTAATGCTTTATACTTGTTGTGGTAATGGAGTTCCTTGGAGTATGCCAACTTGCAAGGATAGTTCAATAACTTGTTCTAATCCTCAAGCTAGCGACGATACTAACGTTTGTTGTTCAAGTGTGTTTAGAGTAGAAAAATTAGATGGAAATTGTGCAACATTTAGAGTTCTTGCAGATAACCCAGAACCAAGTTGCTGTAATACTATGCCATATATAGCAACTAATTCATTTTTTACAATGGATTTAAGTTGTGTATGCTGCATTAAATGTTTAAGTGATACAACTGTTGATTGTGTGTAAAAAATTAGCTACATCAAAAAAAGTTCTCAAATGGGAACTTTTTTATTTAGGAACTAGTGTTAATGTTAATTTGGTTGAATTATCACTTTGTCTATGATGATAAAACATCTTGTTTTTACTTACTTCTTCTAATAACTTTTGCGTTTCTTTAGTTTTATTTTTACTTTTTACAACATCTTTGAAAAATAAATCCCCTTTGTCATACCATTTTTGAGCATAATATTTTTGGGCATAAATTAATTTTATTATATTAATTTTTTGAGGAGTAAAGCCCATGTTTATACAAGCGGTAGTAACATCTAAACCAGATTGAACAATGTAATCATTAATTTCATTAAAGTTTTCCACGTTATAATCATCACTTACATTATCATAAAAATCTTCTAGTTTCATTTTAAAATGGGGTTTGGAATCATACTCACTTATTTCTCCTTTTAAGCGCGCTATTAATATTGAAAAATCCAATTTAAGATTTCTTTCTTTAGCTAATGAAGTGGCAATTGTTAAGTAATCAATGGCTTTATCTATTTTCCACTTTTTCATATATGCTAATCCCAAGGTTGCATAAACGTTTATATCGGGATTATCGCAAGTTTGAAGTATTTGAAGACAGTAGTTTATACATTCATTATATTTTTTGACTTTATAAGCCTGTTGAGCCAAAGCTAGAAAATCTTTTGTATTCAAATCTTCATTTACTAATTTATATTTCAAAACAATCTGTTTTTTAGCACCATTTTTTATTGTAAAAGCAACCATGTCGGAATATTCTTTTATAATTTCCATTATTATACTAATTTCTTGGTCTTCCATTGGTTTTAATAAAATAATTTCTTTATGCTCAAGCAGTTTTTCATGTTTATGAGCTAAATAATGCTTCTTACCATTTTTCATATTTACTTGTTCTTGTTTGTCCGAAATTGGATTATGAACTTTTAAAGATGGATTTAATTTAGCTTGAGTCATAACTTTTGGTTGGCGTAGAATATTATCTACTTGCTTATCATTTGTTTGTTCGGGAATTATTTTATTTGTAGAAGCTAAAGATTTGTTGTCTTTCTTTTTTTCTAAGAGTTGAAATAGTTCTTCTTTAATAAAACATTCCTGCCCTAATTTATTAGCCTTGGAAATAATATCTAAATAAATTCTAGCCATTTCAAAATTATTTTGATATAAATTTACATAAAATTCTTGAATGTATTTTGAAATATCAAATGTGTAATTTTCACAACTAAGTAAAGTTAATACTACTTTAGGTTTAATAAAGGCAATATCATTTTCTAGCAAACTAATTTTCAAAAGATCTATAATTAAAAATTCATATTCTTTTTTATTTATATTCATAAGATAATTTTTTAATCTTATAAAAGCATTATCTAAATCTTTTTTTTCTAAAAAACTCATCATATCGGAAAAATCATTTTCTAAAAAGTTTTGTTGATTAGCTAATTTTTGACTTTCTAAGTTTTCTTGGGAGTTTAAACTCTGACATGTGTTAACTATTTCGTTTAGTAATATATTAATTACCTGATAATTTTTATCATCAGTTTCTAGTGAATTGCTTAATGATAAAGCTAACTCATAATTTTTACCAGCCATTGCTTCAAAAATATTTTCGGTACTATTTATTTGTTTTTCGGGAATTTTTTCTAAACTGATTATATCTTGTAATTCTCTTGTTAAATTGTATATATAATTATCAAAATGACGTAAAGCATGATAATTTAACATATCTTCATAAAAGTCAATAATTTGTTTATATTCTTTTTGTTGAGCTAATTTTAGAACAGTATTCAAATTTTGTGTTTGAAGTTCTAACGCTTGCTCAATCAAGGTATTAATAACTACATCTTTACTGGTAGCTTGGCCTTTTGGGGATAGATCTTCATTGATTTGGATTAATGCCAAACCAAATTTCTGATTAAAAGCCGACAATCTTATTTTATTTTGCTTAATAACATTAACATACCTTTTATCTTCATTATCAACTTCTATATCGGTAAAGCTTAAGCTTTTAGCTAACCGTCTATATTTTAGAGGAAGTTTTATAATCATACTTAGCATATATAAATAAAATTTACAATCGGTTTTATAAAATATATTATTATAATTATAAATCACTTCGAAATAATCTAGAGCTTTTTCATAATTTTTAAAGCGGATGTTATGTAAAAACAACTGGAAAGAAGTTCCCACATGTAAAGGATTGATTTCAAAACACTTCTCAAAACACTTTATAGCTTCAAAATATTTATCTTCACTTATTAATTTCTTACCGCAGAAATATAATAGATTCATTGAATTTAAAACGTATATCCCCTTTTTTTCTCTTTTAATCATTTGCTTTTTTATTAAGAAATTTAAATCTTTAAAATTAAAGCCTATTTCTTTTAAATTTTTAGTAGCTAACTGTTCATTTTCTAAAAAAGCTACACTTAATTTTTGTAAATTTTCATCATTAATCATTGTTATAAATCTCCTCTAATAGACATACTTAGCTTGATGTTTTAATACTAATTAATACAATACATGATTTTTATTTAAAAGGCAATATCAAGCTAAAAAAATACCAAGTTTTTGTCTACTTGGTATTTTAATTTTACATTCTTTTTAAAGTATATATTTTTTCTTGCTTATATTCTAATAATTCTTTGATTTGTTTGGCATCTTCTTCAGTTAGTGACAAAGGTTGATTTCGGTTAGTAAAAGAATTAATAATATTATAATAGTCTTGTTTTAATAAAGTATCAAGGAAGCTTGATACTTTTTCTGGATAGTCCAGAAAAAGGCCCATAATATTAATATCAACATTGTCTATTTCACTTGGTTCTAAACCGGCTTCATATGGCATACTAGGAATCCATAAACTTTTACTATCTAAATCTTGAAAACTTCTTTTTTTAATTCCTAATGATTTTTCACTATCGAATATCTTAGCTAAATGAATATTTTGACCAGCTTCTTCTAACATAACATTACGAGGATTACGATCTAATTGATGAGCAAAATAATCAGATAAATATAAATTAATTAATTCAGTTTCAATATTATCATAAACATTAGTTGGTAAAATTGTTGCAAAATGTTGCAATAAATTTTGTAAAGAATAATTATTTTTATCGATATAATAAGCTCTATATAATTGATCTATATCTTCATAAAAGTTACCTTTGGTTTGAAAATTTTGAGATAATAAACCACTTTGCCCGTTAACTTTAGCCGCCGCATAATGGGCTGAGGATAAATTTTGAACTTTATAAAATTCACGATTAATTAATTCTGATAAAGCTCGATCATCTTGACGTGGTTTAAAATAATACATTTTACCGTCTATTTCATACCATAATGGTTTTTCAGCCAAATGATTTTTATCAATATCTACATTAGCTAAAATCACATCTTGCGGTAAAGACTGTTGGTTAAATTCTGGCATTTTGTTTTCATTTATAATCATAAAAAATCCCCCTTTTATGGGAGATGATTATAAAACTAAAATTAATCAACCCCCCACTTGTGATTAAATCATAACATAAAAAATTCTATTTGTCAAATTTTGTAAATCTAAACTTTTAAGATACTTTGTAAACGAGCAATAACCTTTTTTTCGATTCGTGAAATATAAGACTGAGATATCCCTAAAATTTCGGCTACTTCTTTTTGAGTGTATTCTTTAGTATTATTTAAACCATAACGTAAAATCATAATTTGTTTTTCTCTTTCATCTAAATCATTTAAATGCTTGGATAATACTTGTTTATCTAACTTATCTTCAAATTCTTTGATGACAATATCATTATCTGTTCCTAAAATGTCTTCTAAGTGTAGTTCATTTCCATCGGCATCATAATTTAACGCATCTTCAAAGCTAATTTCGCCTTTACGACGTTTGTTTTTTCTTAAAAACATTAAAATTTCATTAGCTACACAGCGAGAGGCATACGTAGCTAGTTTGATGTTTTTATCAATTTTGTAGGTTTTAATCCCTTTTATCAGGCCAATTGAACCAATACTAACTAAATCTTCAATGTCATAGCCAGTATTTTCATATTTTTTAGCTAAAAAAACAACTAATCTTAAATTATGTTCAATTAGTTTATTTCGAGCTGTTAAATCCCCTTCTTGAGCTTTAATAATATAATTTAATTCTTCTTCTTTAGAAAGAGGCGGAGGCAAAATATCCGTACTTCCAACAAAAAATACTTCACTATACTTACTTTTAAGTCTTTGAATTAATTCTTTTAATTTTTTAAACATTAAATAGCTCCTTTATTTGGTTATTTAAAATACAATCAATATTTTCCATTTTAAATTCATTATCACTGATTCCTAATAAAATATCAGGAATTATATTGTTGTTTATTTGAACCTTTTCCGGTTTAAAACATTCGATAATACCACTAGTATTTAAAGCGTTATAACGTACAAAAATGGGACTTTTATTTTTTAGATCAGCATTTAATATTTTGCGATTTATCAAAATAACTTTTTTGCATGTGATCGGGTCTATTAAATTGTTTCCTGTATCTAAATAACCAGTTAAGAGATATTCGTGATGATTAAAATTAATTTTAACAGTGTAATAGTTTTGATATTCACTTTTTAAACGTCTATGTTCTTTAACATATAAGTATATTATGAAAGGACTTATGATAATTAGGAAAATAAAATTTATCGAAAGACCATTGTGAAAAAAAATTAGACCTTGATTTTTGTAGGAAAAGCTAATATTTAGAAAATATAAAAAGCCTCCCAAAACAGCACTAACTATATATAGAGTAACAAAATTTTTAAAAAAGTAACGAATGTTCTTGTAAGAAAAAGCACACCAAATCATGAGCAAACTAATTAAAACTTTAAAAGCAAAAAGTTCTAGACTATTAATTTTTAAAAATAATAAAAAAATACTTATGCTTCCTACTAATGCTCCAAAGATTAAACGAAGTAATTTCGTCGAACGTTTGAGTAAAATTTTAACTCCTATTAATAATAATAGATCGAAAAAGAAATTAAGTAAGAATACTAAATCTATATATATAGTCATTAAATCACCTAAAGCTATTATAAAAGAAGAAAATTACAAACGTTGTCGATATTTCTTAGAGAAAATATTTAATAATTATAAATTATAAAAAATGTAAAATAATTATCAAGTTAATGAATAATTAATGACAATAAATCGCATAAATAACTTGAGGTGGCGCAAGATGGCAAACTATAAAGTAGAAATAACGGGAATAAATACTAGTAATTTAAAAGTTTTAACAAATGAAGAACAAAAAGAATTATTTATTAAATTCCAAAATGGTGATAAACAAGCCAAAGATAAAATAGTGGAAGGTAATTTACGTTTGGTTTTAAGTATTTTAAAAAGGTATAATAATCAAAAATACAATATGGATGATTTATTTCAAATTGGCTGTGTAGGCTTGGTAAAAGCAATCGATAATTTTGACATGAGCTATAATGTAATGTTCTCGACCTATGCAGTTCCTTTAATACTAGGAGAAATTAAAAGATATGTCCGAGATAACAGTGCAATTAGAGTTAGTCGTAGTCTAAAAGATTTGGCTTATCAGATTCTTAAATTTAAAGAAGAATATATCGCTTTGTATGGCAAAGAGCCGACAAATAAAGAAATTGCTACATCTTTAAATATAAAAGAATATGAAATAGCCTCAGCATTAGATTCATTAAGAGAACCGATGAGTATTTTTGAACCTATTTACAATGATGGTGGCGATACTATTTATCTTTTAGATCAAATTGCCGATAAAAAAGAAAATACTAAAGATAAGGATATGTTAATTTCTTTAAACAAAGCTTTAAAGCAAATTAAAGAAAGAGAAAGAAATATTTTACTACAACGTTATATTATTGGAAAAACCCAAATGGAAATTGCTAAGGATTTAGATATTTCCCAAGCTCAAGTTTCTAGAATCGAAAAAAATGCGATAAATAATGTTAAAAGACTTATTAAATAAATATAATGTAAGGAGGTGTAATGATGAATTTATCCGACTTACAAATTAAAGAAATTGTTAATGTCGATGATGGTAAAAAATTAGGTAAAATAGTTGATGTTAAAGTAGATATTGAAACTGGTAAAATACATTATTTTGTCGTAGAACATAGACGATTTTTTAAAAGATTGTTTGCTCCTACTAAAGAGTTGTCTTTTACATTTGCAAATATAACTAAAATCGGGGCTGATGTAATATTGGTAAAAATATAGTTTTTATGTTAATATATCTCCACTAGGGGAGATTTTTTTATGAATACAAATATTTATTTTGACCAACTTGATAAGATCAAACGAGAATTTGCTAATACTTCAAATTATAGAGAAATTAAAGAGCTTTATAATGTTAGAAATGAAGTTTTATTTAAAGCTGGGTATGATTTAAAAAGAACTAAATTAGAAAAATTATTTTCTAAATCTTTAACTGTTAAAGAAAAAGGACGGAAAATCCGTTATATGATTGATTATTATAATTCTTTTAAATATAGTCAAAGATTTAAAGAAAGAAATGATTTTTTTGACGCTGATGATATAATTGGTTATATCATAAAAAGTACACTACAAAAGCTCGCTAAAAAATATCCAGAAATGCTAGATTGTAAGAAAAATATTTCGCCAACATTCGATTTTGAAAATTTATGCACTTATGTTAGTAAAATAGTATATTTAAAAGCTAAGGAATTAAATCTTAAAAATTATCGAATAAAAATTGACCCTGCTTATAGCCAAAAAGCAAATCTTTATAATGGAGATGGCTTTCATTATTTTAATATTATTGAAGTAAACAATAATTATTATTTAGTTGATTTAAGTTATTTACAATTTTTTAAGCTGCGTTATAATTTAGCTAGTTTAATTGGCATTTATGATTATTATTTATGTGATGTAGGATATTATATGGTTAAAGATGCGCAAAGAAAGACTGTGGCGCAAACAATTTTAAATACAGGATATATTAAATTAGACAAACAAAATTTTAAGGATTATCTAGATGGATTTACCCTTTCATTTCGCAATGCTTTATTTTACGAAAATTTAGGATATGTATCTTATACTACCCCTTATAACTATAACGATTATATTAATTTTTTAACCGGTAAAGATAACCAGCTTAAACACGAAGACTGGGACTTTTTAGGACCCCAGAGAAAACTTTTAAGAAATACTAATTTGAAATTTTAGTTTTTATGCACGATATTTATAATCCTTGGCATGGGTGCCGTAAATGTAGTGAAGGTTGTCTTAATTGTTATATGTTTTATTTAGATAAAGTAAGATCAAATAAGGATGGTAGTAAAATTTATAAAACCAAAAGTAAGTTTCGTTATCCTCTAGCCAAAAATAGAAATGGCGAATATAAAATTAAAAGTGGCGAACAAATTCGCGTATGTATGACAAGTGATTTTTTCTTAGAGGAAGCTGATTTATGGCGTAATGAAGTGTGGCAAATGATTAAAAAAAGAGCTGATGTAATATTTTTTATTCTAACAAAAAGAGCACATAGAATAGCCCAGTGCTTACCAGATGATTGGCATGATGGATACGAAAATGTTTTTTTGCATGTTACTTGTGAAAATCAAAAAAGGGCTGAAGAAAGACTTAAGTATTTATTGCAAATAAAAGCTAAACATAAAGGAATTATGGCTGCTCCCCTTTTAGAAGAAATTCATTTGGAAAAATATTTAAAAACAAAACAAATAGAACAAGTTATTTGTGGCGGGGAAAATTATGATGGTTCTCGAGAATGTAATTATGCATGGGTAAAATCCTTATCACAGCAGTGTCAAAAAGAAAATGTAAAATTTACTTTCATTGAAACTGGTACTAATTTTGTTAAAGATAATAAAAGATATATTATTAAAAGTAAAGAGATCCAAGCGCATCAAGCATTTTTAGCTAATCTTAATTTTGAAAGAAAACCGATTAATTTTAAATTATATGATGAGTTTAATAATTTGTTAGAAAAAAAAGATTTATACAAACCAAAGTTTTTACCTAAATGTTTTACTTGTGGATCTAAGCCTATTTGTAACGGATGCAGTATGTGTGGCAAATGTCAAAAGTAGTCTAGCACTCAAAAAATATTGGTAAACAAAATGCTAAATTTTAAAAACTATAGTATAATGTAAAAAGGTGATTAGATGAAAATTATTGTTAGTGCTGGAGGTACAGGGGGTCATATCTATCCTGCTTTAGCAATTATTAATAAATTTAAGGAAAAAGAGATGAATTTGGAAGTTTTATATATTGGTACACACAATAGAATGGAAAAAGATATTGTTCCAAGCCGGAAAATAAAATATGAAACCTTAGAAATATACGGTTTTAGTAAATCAGATATGAAGCGAAATTTTAAAAATATTTTTTTAATTAATAAAGCTTTTAAAAAATGTAAAGCAATTATGAAAGATTTTAAACCAGATATCGTTATAGGTTGTGGCGGTTATGTTACTTTTCCCGTTATTAAAGCGGCTCAAAAGCTAAAAATTAAAACTTTCATTCACGAACAAAATTCTATTCCGGGTAAATCTAATATTTTACTAGCAAAAAAAAACACTTTGGTTGGGGTATCATTTGAATCTACTTTGCATTATTTTAAAAAAGCTAAGGCTTTTTATAGTGGTAATCCTTGTGGAGAAAATGCTTTAGAAATTCCCCCACTTGATAAAACAACTCTAGGTTTTAACGCTAGGAAAAAATTAGTTGTTTTTGTTTCTGGGTCCTTAGGAAGTTCAGCTATCAATAAAAAAGTTAAAGATTATTTAATAAATTTTGACGATGATTATGAAGTTTTATATATTAGTGGTAAAAGTCATTATGATGCTTTTGTGAAAGATACAACTTTTGCTAAAAACGTTAAAGTTTTACCATATTTAGATAATTTATCGGCTTTAATGAAAAGCGCTGATCTTGTGATTACAAGAGCGGGAGCTAGTACGATTAGTGAACTACTGGCTTTAGAAAAAATTGCTATTTATATTCCATCTCCTTATGTTGCTAATAACCATCAATACTATAATGCTTTAGCAATTAAGAATAATAATGCTGGAGAAATGCTGGAAGAAAAAGATTTAACTAGTAAATTAATAAAATCAAAAATAAATAGTATTTTAAATGATCCTAATAAAATGCAAATTATGAAAGATAATATTAAAAAAATTGCAGTTAAAAATAGTAGCGAAATAATTTATAATAAAATAAAAGAAAATATTTAAAAAGGAAAATAATAATGGTTGCAACGAAAAAAGTAAAGGTTAAAAAACTTAGTTTTAAAGGATTTTTAATTATTCTTTTAACTCTTTTTCTAGTAGGATATGGATGCTACTACTTTTTTAAAATGCCCATTAAAAATATTTATATTACCGGTAATAATCTTTTAAGTGATAATGAAATAATAAAAACAGCTAATATTAAAAATTATCCTTCAATGTTTGAAGTCAGTAATGATGAGATTAAAAATAATTTAAAAAAAATACCTTTAATTAGTGAGGTAAAAATAAAAAGAAATATTTTTCGAAAATTAACTTTAAATATTACGGAAGGACAAATACTTTTTTATAATTTAAATAAAAATAAATTAGTATTAGATGATGGACGAGAAATAGATGATTCCCAAAATTATAAAGGTATTCCTACTTTAATTAATTATGTGCCAGATAAAATTTATAAAAAGCTGATTAAATCTTTACAAAAAGTAGATACTAATGTCATTGCTCTTATTAGTGAAATTGAGTATTCTCCCTCTAAAAGTAATGATGAGATAATTGATGATACCCGATTTATTTTAAGAATGAACGATTCTAATACTGTTTATGCTAATTTATTAAATATTAAAAATTTAAATCACTATAAAGAAATTTATTCTACTCTCAATAATGAAAAAGGTAATTTATATTTAGATAGTAGTAATGAAGAAAACTTTTATTTCCAAAAGTATGAGTAGGTGTTTTATGAAAATAAATTATAATGAAAAAATGAAAGAAATTATTAGTAACTTATCTTTAGATAACCCACCTAGTATTTTGCTTCACAGTTGTTGTGCGCCTTGTTCTTCTACTGTCATTAGTATTTTAAGTAATTATTTTAATATAACAGTAATTTATTATAATCCCAATATAGAACCATTTGAGGAATATGAAAAAAGAAAAGAAGAACAAATTAGATTAATAAATACTTTGCCAACAAAAAACAAAGTAAGTATTATCGATGCAGATTATGATAATGATCTTTTTCATAAAAAGGTTAAATCCTTAGAGCATGAAAAAGAAGGCGGTGCAAGGTGTAGCGTTTGTTATTATATGAGATTAGAATATACAGCAAAAGTGGCTAAAAATCAAGGTTTTGATTATTTTGGAACAACACTTTCCGTAAGTCCCTATAAAAATGCACAGAAGCTTAATGAAATAGGTCAAAGATTAGCTTTAGAGTACCAAGTTCCCTTTTTAGTATCTGATTTTAAAAAAGAAAATGGATATAAAAACTCCATTATTCTTTCCAAAAAATATAATCTGTATCGGCAAAATTATTGCGGATGTACTTATTCTAAACCCAATTTAGATAATTAGCTATTTAGAAAGTCGAATGTTTGCAATTCGTAACGAGCATTAAATTTTTCAGTAATAGTTGTTTCGATTTGTTCTTGCATAGCCTGATTAAATCCACTAAAGGACTCATCTCCTATAATAAAATATGGTACTTTTCTTCCTACTTCATCTTGTAATGCCGAGGCAAATTTATCCATAAGCAGACCATTTTCTTCGTTTTCCCAAACTTCAAAAGCATAAATATCAAAATAAGTATATTTAGTAGTTAACTCTTCTAAAAATTCAAATAACTCTTCACAGTGCGGACACCCATTACCCCAAAAAACATAAATATTTATTTTATCTTCA
Organism: uncultured Bacilli bacterium; assembly: GCA_944358225.1. GTDB lineage: Bacteria > Bacillota_I > Bacilli_A > RF39 > UBA660 > HGM10766. The sequence goes on along the minus strand of CALVQP010000001.1, from coordinate 26,522 downwards.
GAAAAAGTGATATCATTTAATGAAGAAAAACGGTTAATATTAGAAAGTTTTGAAGAACTTTCTTCTTTTTTTAGAGTAATATTGCTATCTTTTAAAAACCAATCTTTTAAGTTTTCGGCTGTTTTATAATACTTTAAGTCTTCATCACTATCTGCTTGTAAGTACTTGGTTATTTTTCCTTCATCATATATTACTACAGATGGATAATATTTAACAGTCTGAGAAAGTATGGTATTATCAGTTTCGGCTTTGGATACTGCATAAAAACTAAGATTATTGGTTTTTAAAAACTCTTCAACGACCTGTTTAAAATCTAGTGACGTCAAACAGGCTGGTGTATATAAAAATACTGCAAATGATTCTTTGTTTTGCTCTAACTCTACGAGTTTCTCGTTATCAATTTCTATTAACTGTTCATTTTGATAGTAATGATTACTTAACGTATTATTAGAATTACTACAAGCACACGTAAAAAGCATTAGAATAATTAATAAATAAAATTTTTTCATTTACTTTTTATGCAAAGCAGTAAAATCAATGTTGTGATAAGCTAGTTTATAAAAATCATAAACATCGGTCTCATTGTATTTTCTTTTAATTTGAATATTATTATCTCCTTCATAATACCAATATCCACCAACATTGTAAATTTTATTTTTATCCCAACCTAATTCAATTAACATTGTTTTCATCACTTGTGCATATCCTCCTCCCCCACACATCAAAAAGATGTATTTATCTTTAGGGAATAAATCTTCTAAAATCGTAAGTGACTCTTCGTAATTTGGTGTATATTTGCCATTTTCATCTTGAGTAAATAAAGTTTCTTTATTATAGGTTGTTCCAACTTCTTTTGGTAAATTAGTAACATTAACTATATAAGGAAGAGGGACAACTTCAAAACCATTTACAATACCTGATAAGTAAGAATCCCCGCCAATTGCTTCATAATTGGCTTCATCTTTGAGCATTCTTAAATCAATATAAACACTATCTTCACGATTTAAATACTTATCAATTGTCTTTTCATTGATATTTTTATCAATTCCAAACTCTCCTCTTACACCACTTGTTACCTCAGGAGCAGGTAATTCATTGCTACAACCACAAAGTAAAAAGAGTGCTGCTAAACTTAGCATAATTTTTTTCATATTCTTCCTCCTTATGATTTTAGTTTAATTACTATTTTAAAGATTGTAAATAAACTGGTAGTTGAAAAAATCTCAACTGGTAGTTGAGATAGTATCGTCTTGGCAATTATCACTCAGAACTAAAGGCACTTTATAAGAATTTAATTTACCACTTTGCGTAGTAGCCTCAATTAATAAATAAAGACTATCTTTGCTATAAGATGCACAAGACTTTTCATAATTATCGATTTTAAATTCAATATTATCTAAAAATTCCGCTAGTGTTTTACCTTTTCCATTATAAGTTTTACTACTTATTTCTTTTTGCATATCTTGCTGATTTTCATATAAACTACATTTAATCGATATGTATTCGGTATTATCATCATCTTTACAATAACTTATAGAAGGAATATGAATGTAAGTTTTATTATCTGTTGAAGCTAAGGTTCCCGCTAAAGTGAAATCCTGACAGGCGGGTGCTAAGGATTTAAACTCAATTTCATCATTTGATTTGAATGTTATAAATATTATTAGTAATAGTATCAAAAAACAAATTAAGATAGTAAGCCATTTTAAGAAATGCTTTTTGGATTTTCTATTTTGAAGTAAAGTATTTATATCAATACCGTAATCATCACAAATTTGTCTTAAAATTAAGATATCTGGAATACTTTTATTATTTTCCCACTTACTAACAGCTTGATAAGTTACATTATACTTTTGGGCAAATTTTTGTTGACTAAGACCAGATTTTTTACGAATATCTTTGATCATGCTAGCTATTTTCTCATTGTTCATACTTCACCTCATTACTTCTTTATTATAACACATTTTGATTAGCTAGCTACTGACGGTATAAAGGACAAGTCGTACATCTAAATGCCCCTCCGGCTTTAGATATTTCTTTTAAATCAGTAGTTATTACATTAAATCCTAAATCAGTTAGTAACTTCTTTATTCGTTTTTGATTAGTATTCATAATTATTGTTTGCGGATTTAAAACAATTACATTGGTAGCTAAAGCTAATTGTTCTTCTTTTGTTACTTCTATTTTTTTAAATTTGTCTAATAATTTATAAGATTCAGGTTTTATTCCCTCTTTATATACTAAGGCTAATTGGGGGTTTATGATAGTAAATACTACATCTAAATGTAAAAATCCTTCTTGTAAAAATATAGGGATAATATTATAAGTATCAGGTAAAACTTGTTTTAAAAACTCGACACTTAAAATGGTAGTTCTTTGACTAATGCCAACATAAATATTTTGGTTATCTACTAAAATGTCACCACCCTCTAAAAAGATATTTTCGGGAACTTTGATAACGTTTTTTTCAGGTATTTTACTAATTATTTTATTCCATCCTTTAATGGCCTGACGACGATTTTCTTTTTTCATATTGGAAATAAAAAAATTATCTTTAATCACAAACCCTAAATCTCTAGTAAACATTTGCCCTTTAGCACCGTTTACTTCATCAGCAACGAGAAGTTTTACGTCATTGGCTTTTAAAATATCCCAAAAAGCCTTTTGTTCTTTTAAAATTATTTCTTTATTAGGCAAATTATTTGTTTCTACATAATGTCTAATTGTTTCGTTATTAATAGGAACAGTTTCGGAATTAAAATAGTTCCCACTAGCTACTACTACGGTTTTTAAACTACTATATTCATCATTAATATTTAATTGCATAAACATCTCCCTTTTAAAATTAGTATTAATTATATAAAAAAATTTATTACTTTAATAAAATAATTATAGCATTTTTACATACATCTATCTATAATTTAGTTAGTATAGGAAGTGTTTAATGAATAAAAATATGATGAAATTACAACGTTTTTTTATTCTTGATGCCAAAATAAAAAAAGAATTAATTAATATTTGTCCCCCGCAACCTTTTTTTGTGAAGAAGCTATTATTAAGTATTTAGATAAACTTTTCTTGGAGGTTAAATATATATTCACTCTGTTTAGAAATGTAGCAAACGATTTTTTACCACATGAAGATTTACTGAATAAACTAAATACATTAGAACGTAATTTATTAAATCAATTAATGAATTGTGGAACTGATCTTAATAAAATTAAAAAAGTATATCAAATGCTAATAAGTAATATGAGTAAAGAGTTTATTAGTAGTGTAAAAGAAGAATGTGTTGGTTATACCTTGGGTAATGTAAGTAAATCTATTGCTAGTGCAAATACAATTAATGAATTATTACATTTTTTCCATTCGTATATAATTAATAATGAAGGAATTCTGCGAAATATGCCTGTTTTAAATAATAAAAAGAACATGTATGACTATCCAATTGTTTCAAGAGGAATACAAAGTAATTTATTAAGTTTAATATATGATAACTTTGTTTTAGAATTGGATTGCGGCTATACAGATATAATTGGTATTAACGATGATCATGTTATTATGATGATTAGAGATTTTGCTCATGCCTTAACTATGGAAATTACTACTAATGAACAAAACATAGTGCGAATAGAATATTTCATTCCTAAAATTTGTAATGCTGAAAAAGTTAATCAACTTCTGGGAGTACACAAAGTTTCTTTAGATAGTTCACCAAGGATGGCAACTAACGGAGTACTGGAAGTTAGTATTGATAAATTAATTACTTTAAATGATTTTATTTCTAAAGTGCCAACTGATAATGATATAATTTTTGATAGAAATTAAAGACGTTAACAAAAAATAGGCAGTTACTACCTATTTTTTACTAATGTATATATTTCATTATGAATATCATCAATTTTTTTCATTTGCTCACCATCATTACAGGCAATCATATCCCAAGAAAGATAATCGGCTACAAACATAGCATTATTATAAACAATTTCCATAAAATCTAGATTTCTTTCATGAATATCATTAACTATTCCCTCATTTTGTTTTCTAGCATCTCGCAGTTTAGTAACTAAATTAAATGGAGCGTGTAAAAAAATAACCTTGTCTGGCTCTTTAATACCAATTTTTCGATATTCAAAATCAATAACATAATCAATAAACTTTTTCTTTTCTGTAATATCTTCAATTAATGCTGATTGATAAATTAGACTAGAAGTAGTGTATCTATCAAGTAAAATAATTTTTCCTTGCTCATATAATTGTTTTAAATTCATATACCAAGTAACTGCTCTATCAGTAGCATACAAACTATTTATAAAATATGGAGATAACTCATTAGGTTGTCCAAATTCTCCTTGTAAATATTTCTCAACAGGTGCCCCTTGAAATGTTTGATAAGATGGAAAGTGATGATTAGCAATTTCTTGACTATCATTTAGAAAATGCTGATGCAATAATTCATATTGGGTTGTTTTGCCAATTCCATCGCAAGCGCCTTCAATGACAATTAATTTTCCTTTTTTCATATCCTCCTCGTTAAATTCTTTCCTTCTTTAAATTGACAATCAGATGGGCAATTATAATCAGGAAAAGTGCATCTTGCTCCATGGGAATATTTTTCAATATCTTTAGCAAGTGGATGATTTGTTTCTTGTAAAGCTTTTTGATATTTTAAAAGGTTTTGTCTTGTTTGGTACATTATCTCAAGTTGGGCTTGCGAACATAATCTTTCTTTGCATTTTAAAATAAAGTCTTCGTATTTACCCATTTCACTAATTCTAACAAGTTCTCCTTGCGGATGAACAGAAGATACTATTTGCATATCATTAAGCCACTCATCAACCAACATTTTCTCACTAGCAATAATTGGTGGTATGAAGTACTCTTTTTCATTTAACATTTCCATTTGATAAGCAATTGTTCTATGTCTATGTGCTTGAGCAAGGTGGGCAAATGATCCTTTGTAAACAAATGAATAAACATCTTTAAAAATTTCTTCTTTTTTATCTAAATTACAGCCAAATAGTGATAGAGTACGATTTTTATCGTTTGTAAAAAGTCTGGGCTCCAAAACATTTAATTGTTCCAGTTGAATTAATAATTGTTGCATAGATGATGATAATTTTATGCTAAAATCTTTGTTCATATCAGCATTATGAATGTAATCTTGCATCCAAGAAGCAATATAATTGATTTGTCTTAAAGAAGTTGAATAAATTATTTGAGTTGGCATAAATACAGTTACTAAATATCTAGCATTTTCTTGAGCTAATTTTTGAATTTTAGCATCATTATAGATATTTTTATATTGTGATTTAATTTTTACTTTGAATATGTCAATCCACTTATTATATAATATTTCTTCATCTGCAGTTATAATTGAATTTTCTTGTCTAACAACTGGTGTATATCTTGCTGATTTTTCACTTGCTGTATACTGATGTTCATTATTAAGCACCATCGCTAAAATCTTAGGTATATTTTGGAAGTTAAAATTGATTGTAATATGGTCGTAAACACTATGATGCCCATTATTTAATGTTAAGTTGATTCTACGCGTAGTCTTTTCTTCGGTTTCGTTTTCAAGATGGGCAAATCCCTCTTTGTCGTAACATACTCCCGCTATTTTACCCGCTAGTTTAATTGCTTCATCTTTGTTAAATGTTTCATCTTTATTTAAAAATTGGTTGGGTAAAATATCAACTTTAAGCTTACTATAATCCATATTAATACACCTCTTTTTTTATTATACTTTATTTTTTTACATATTCAAATAATATTATTTATTATATTTTTGTTTAAAATGCAAGTATAATCTAAATTTTTAATTATTATGCATTATCATTTTTGTATAGATATTCATCAGATATGGTTGGATAGCCACTAACATAAAAATTAAAAATATCATTTAATATTTGAATACATATATTATAAGTTTTTTCATCTATTTTCGCATTTTTAAAGCAATAATATATTTCGTTTTTTGAGCTAGTATACATTTTTTCGTACTTCGTTTTATCTTCATTTACAATATTATTTATATTAGATACAACACTGCTTAGTTCTTTTATTTCTAAATTAATTTTTATATCAACTAATTCGTTAGCTCTTGTAATAAAATTAAAAATTTTATTATATCATCGTGTATTTTATCTATGTGGGTTTTGACTATACGTACTATATGTTTCTTGACTAGATAATAAAGAAGTTGATTCAATAGTAGAAAGCAATTGCTCTAATTCATCAGTTTTTCTTAACATTTCATCTTCTATTCTTAGATTTTTCTTTTCTTCAATATATTTAATATAATCATCTAAAATGTCAAATTTCACTTGTTGTTCTTTTGGTATTTCAGTTTTATATTTATCATACATAAATTTAATAATAGAATAAACATCAGTTTTTCCATGAATACTTAATCTTTTTAATCTATTTGGCTCAATAACTATATTTTTACCCGGAATTGTTTGCATATTCCATTTATCAGCAATCGGAGTTGTAAAGTCACTATATGCTCCATACATAGCTGCTCTAAACGGATTAATACCTTTTTCATTTTTATTAGCTTCTTGTATTACCCATAATTTTTTTATATCAATTTGGTCGTATCTAAATTCTTCATTTTCTTTTAAATCCATTATAAGATAATCACTATTTATCATTTCAGTATATTGATATTCAAACAATTTTTTCATCATAGTTTCATTTTGCAAATATTGTTTATCTTTAAAAAATTCAATCCAATAATACCATTTTTTGCGTTCATCTTCTGTTATATCACCTGAAATAAATCTGTTGATAGTTCTTTGCATTTCTTCTGGTGTATTTCCTTGATATTTTGGATTATTTTGTCTATCTAGTCTCCATTTTAGCCAAACATCCCATAATTCAAGAACCCCCTCTATACCTTTCGAAAAAAATATACTCGTTTCCGGATCTATTCCTTTAGAATTTTCCCCAATAACTGGAACCATACCATTTTTATCATAGAATTCCAAATATTTTTTCCAACTATAATGAAAAAATAAATCTTCCATTTGAGAATAAGCTAAATTCGATATATCAATACTAATAATATTTTTTACCTGATAATTCGAATCGTTGAATTTCTGGCTCATTATTTGTAAATATTTTCTTTGTTCAATATTTTTCTCTAAAAATTCATTAGCAATTAAGTTAATTTTTGAAATTAATTCCTCTAAAGATTCCTCACTATCTCTAAATTTTTCAATAACCCTTTGAATTATTGCTTGGGTAAAAATATCAGGATTTTTTTCAGCAATATTTTTTATATACTCTTCAATATAGTTGTTTTTTTCTTCAATAGTCATAATATTAACTCCTATACATATTATAATATTTTTTAAGGCATTTTAAAAGTGTATATTAGTTTGAGCTTAGGTTTTTTCAATTGAAAAATTTACAATTTTTCTTGTCTTTTCATATATATTGGTAGTAGAATTATTCATAGGAAAACAGCTCCAATTTTTTGTTTAGTTATGAATATTTTATTATGTAAATTGTTAAGTATATTATAATACTTTTTTAGAGGAGGTTCCTTATTTTATGTTAAAAAAGTGAATCTGTGGATAACACATTTTCACTTTTTCTTTGTCAAGTTTTATTTTTACCTAAACTCAAAATATTATTTATTATTTATCTTTTTTATTCTTTCAATATTAGGACAGGTAGATATTACTAATTGAGCTAAGCCCCATTCATTATCGTTATTATATCCGGCGACATAGACAAGATCCCCTATAAATTTACAATTTAACGGTCTTCCCATAACCCACTTAAGTGTTATTACATCGTCATTATCTACTTGTTTTAATTGTTCAAAGTACATACTAGCTATTTCTTTAGTCCAAGGCATAGGATTATACTGCATAAAGCCTTTACCTATTGGTGTACTAGCATTATATAAAGCTGCTAGCACTTCGTTTTTATCTTTATTTGATATATCAATGACATCTGGTTCTACTTCATTACAGCCATAATCAACATCAGGCAATTCTTCTTGAGTTAGTCCTAAGACTTCAGCATTATACTTTTTTCTAAATTCATGGGCAAATTCCCAAGATGTGCATTGGCGAACATAATGCGGAACAAGTGATATAAAGGAAAGATACTCTTCTTGTTTTTGACAGGCATCTTGAAAGGCTATTTTAAAAGCCAAGACTAGTGTATCAACATCAACTGTATCGGGAATCATTTTAGCTAATCTATGATAAAATTCACTTTCTGAATTATATTTATTCATTGTTGATGATGCTGCTTCAAAACTTTCTTTAGCATTTTCAAAAAGTAACATGATATCATCCCCTTATCTTCTATAGCCACTTAGTGGTTTTAATCTTTTTACAAATGACTCGTTATTATCAATTGTTTTAGTATCAATAAATCTAGCTAAATAATTATTATACTCAATTTTTACATCTTCGTTTTTGTTTAAAGCTGCGCTTTCAATAGTTCCATCATATTTAACTAAAATATACCAGCCATCTCCGGAAATTATTTTGTTATAAATAGTAAAATCTAACGGAGTTTCTTCTTTATTAATTTGATACCTTAGAGAATTTATATTAACTATTATTTCATCTAAAGTTTCTATATCAGTACTTTCTACATCATTAATAAATACTACTTTTTGGCGAGGATCTTTATATTGAGCGCCAACAATACCATATCTTGGTTTTTTAGGAATTGCTCCAGCTAATATTTGCTGTCTATGTGAATCATGAACGTAAACATCACTTTCTAATGGTCTAGGGACAGCAATTTCGACATTTTTTAAATCGTCAAATGTATCATCAGAGCGACCAACAGTGACAACTTTAACTTTTTGGCTATCATCTTCTTGATCTTGAGAAATATCTAATATTTGATTGGCAGCTTTTTTATATACATCAACTAATTTAATATCATCTTTGTATATTTCACGACATGATCTATTTGCTTCAACACTATCAAAGCAAATGACATCACCATTACGCCATACCCAACTTTGAGCTAGAAAGCGCCCCTTGTAATAAACAACAAACGTTCTTCCATTTCTTGATTGCATGGAATGTTTTAAAGCTGAATAAGATAGTCCTTTAACTACAAAACAACAATGTGTTAAATACCCTACAGCAATTGCCATGGGATCAGTTAAATCTAATATTTTATATGTAAAATCTCCTAACTTTCCCTCTACTTTAGGTATAGATGAATAGCCTCTGTTTCTTGCATCTTTGCATAATCCTATTGCTTCTGATAATAAAGTTAGATCTATTGTATTCATTTCTTTTAAAGCTTGTTTAAATTCTATTTCATCTGGTTTTAGTTTTATTGGCAACTCTATATCTTCAAAATATTTAACAATTCTTTTAACACTTAAAATTCCGTTGCATGATTTTTTTACTTTTTCAAAAGAATTACAAAATTCTGGAAAATATTTTTCAAAGGGAGCAATATCCCCTCCTATCATTCTATTAATTACAGAATTAGATTCTTTCATCGCTCCTTTTTTAAAAAGAAAATTAACAAGTTCTTGATTTATATTTGGTGTACCATCTTCGTTTATAGAAATATTTTCGTGTTTTAAACCATCAAATAAATTTTCCATTCTATTACCTTGCATGTTAGATTCTAATAAATATTTAGCTTTATCTTTTCCAAAATAACATAATAATTGTAATCCCATTCTTTGTTCAAAAGATAAACTATCTTTCTTGGTGTTAGTCCTATTAATATTATTTTTCCATTTTAAAACGGGGGTTATATTTAGTTTAGCAAGTTGTTCATCTGTTAAAAACTGGGTTATATAATCAGCATTATCAAATAGTTGTCCACATTTAGTTAAGTAAATTAACCCTTTATAGGTTTTGGTTATATAAACTTTTTCAAAGGGCATGCTACCTTTTGTTAATCTATAAAATATACCATTTAAAGAGATATTTTCTTTATATGTACCATCTTTTTGACTTCTTTTTAATAAATCAGTACTAAATTTATTTCTTAATTCTAAAAACAAAGGATCTTGGGACGTTAAAACATTTTCTTTTAAAAGTTTTCCGCAGGCAATCATTGCTTCAATATAATCATCAAATATTAATTTTGATTTTCCATCCTTTCCTATATCTTTTACTAATTTTTTTAAATCTGCAAGGGAGTAATCTTGATTATTACATTTTTTTACAAATCTAGTAATAATTTCTATTTTAGTTTCGTCGTTAATATATTTGGATAGATCATTACTAGAATAAGCAATGTCTAAAAATTCAAATATAACATCAGCTGTAAATTTATTACTATTGTAAAATGTTTTATTATCGAATAGTAAAAGGGTTTGTTCAACACCAATCTGACGGAATTTATTTTTAAATAATTGGAACAAAGCACTGTCAGTTAACATTTTACTTTCTTGTTCTTCATCATCAAAATACTGATTACTTCTATAATTAGCTAAATACCTGTATCTAGTAATTAGCAATTTGAATTTAAATATGGAGCATTCATTTATTTTTTCACTAAATATTTCTAAGAATTTAGTTAAAGTATCTAATTTGCGGGATTTTAAAAGTATAAATTCTACCAAATCATCAGCAGCTAATTTCATTAAACTTTCATGTTCGGTGGTTAGTTTTGCCAATATATCTTCTTCATTTAAATCTTCTAATTCTAATAAGATATCATCAGCTATTTTGTTAGGAAAGAATTCTTTTAATTTTAGTTTGGCTTTATCGCTTAAAGAATAATAAAGATTAGAAAATAGCCCATCATCGACTTTTAGATATTTTTTATATTGTTCTAATGCTTTTAATTGTGTGTCTTCTGGTAAATTAATAACGCATAAACCAATTAAAGAAGATGGTAATTCTTTACCATAATTATTAAGTAAGGACACTATTTGCTCCTCTTTCATTACACCGATACATTCTATCCAAATAATCATGGGATATCTTTTAATATTTTCAAAGGCAGCATTACTCCATAAAGATCTATCTTTAACCATAAAGGCTAAATTCATAAATGCTTCATTAAAAACTTCTTTTTTTATCTTTTCTAAAACATTATTTTTATGCATGAAAATATCTAAAGCTCTTTGTTGCTCTGCAAAGGTTTTAAAGCCAATTTTTTCTTGATAATCTTCCAATAGCTTAATAGCTTTATTCATAGGTAAAATAGGTAGTTTGTTTATTAATGTTTCAAAATTCATAACTTTGTGCTCCTGCTAATGCTTGTTTAAATTAATTTGTTAGTTGTTAGTATAACACTGTAGGTTCTTTCTTTCAATAATTTAAAAAGTGAATTAGTTCTTTGTCTTGTGCCTTGATTATGTGAATTTATAAGTTTCTTTTCTAAAGAGCCAAAATAAAACTACTTTCAATTAAATTTGATAGTAGTTTTTGTATATAATCTTGAAAGTTCTAGCGTCAATCAGTCTGGTACTAATGTCGTAGATACCTACAACTTTTTTTCTAACTTCTGTTGTTTGATTATATCATAATTGTCAGCTACAACTAAAGTAAGTGCAGTTAAGTCAGAAGTTGAAAAATATGGTGTTGGATATGTTGTTTCGATAACTTCTTCTTCATTTTTAAAACTAATGATTTGAATTTGTTTCGATATACTTGCATGTGGTCTTTGTTCAATTGGAAGACAATATAAATACCCTATGCTAACTCTTTTATTTTTATCAGTTGATATTCTAAAGGCAATATCTTCTAATTCAGCAAGTTCCTGTTCATTATAATATTCTGAACTATAGAAAATAATCAAATCACTATTTTCAATTTGATTACGACTTTGAATATCTGCTAATTTTATGTAGGAAGTAGAACTGCCCAATACTACAACATTACAATTTTCAAAATTATTATCTATTTTTTGAATCTCAGGCCAGTATGTATTATGTGATAATAAAACAATATTTAAATTATTTCCGTCTTCTAACTTATTAATTAAGTAACTATTAGTTAATTTTTCCAAAGATATCACTCCCTATAGTTTTTATATAAGTCAATTATATTTTACTATGACAAAACATTTAACTCCTCTAGGTTTTTTAAAAGAATAAAAATTAGTCATATTTTAGACTTATATATATTTAAATTTTGCACTGTTCGAACAGATTCGTTACTAGTGCGATTTACAGAATCTATTTTGAACTCTTGCATAAAAGTAGATTGATAATCAATTACAATATTATTTTAACATAAAACTAACCTATTTCAATATTTCTTTGTAACAGTTACATTCTTTATTTGATATTAAATCATTTATTAAAGATTTTCTATAGGCTGAATCTTTATTTTTCAAATATAATTCATAAAATTTAAATAAATTATATTTACAATTAGCACATGATGTTGGAAAGATAGCCTTTAAGTCATTATCATATTCTAAATCTCTATTCCCATACCAAGCAATATAAATATCTTTTAAATAATTCTCAGGTATTTTTGAAAGAACTTCGATTAGCATCCAATGTGAAATAGTTTCGTATTCTTTTTTTTCATAAAGTTCTCTTAATAAAGTATAAGGCTTTATATTCATTGGGAATAAATCCACTTCATCAACATCATTATTAAAACACCATCTTATAGATTCTACTGCATTTTTGATTTGTTTTTCTTCACTTAAGAAAGGAATGCCAACAATGATATTAGTAATTACTTTCATACCATATGAATGAATCAATTGAATTGTATCAATAAATTTATTATTATCTATATATTTCAGTAAATTATGTTCTCTAACTTGTTGATTAGAAGTTTCTAATCCTAATTCAAAGATTATATTTTTATCAAAAAGAGCCTTTTTAATTAAATTGAGTTTTTTTTCATTTATTGTCGTGTAATGAGTTTCAAAGATAATGTTTTTTATATTTGTATCTTTTATTTTCGTTAATAATAAATTAAAACATTCTTCACTTATTTCATTTTGATCTAGTATCTACCATATGAATTTAATAATAAAACCTTTATTTCATCTTTACTTTCTTTTAACGCATTATCAAAGGCAATTTCTAACTCTTTAGGAGTGATATTAGTACTAACGCCATAATCACACATTATACAAAAACCATTTAAATAATTTGAACATCCTTTGCTTTTAAAACATATTTGAATACACCATTGCTCTCGTAGGTTGAATATAAAATATTAGAAGGTATTAATGGCTGTTTTCTCTTATTAGTTTATTTCTTTTAACCAATTCTTTATTCATAGATATACCTTCTTTCTAGAAAAGGCTAAACATAATATTATGAAAAAGAAATTTTAACAAGTTTTATTAACATTTTCTATTGTTACTTGAAAAATTCAAGTAACTATCAATCTGATGTCTTGAGATTTTAGATACCAAACCCTAATTTTAGTTAGTACTTCTGCCTCAATACAAGCACATCTTATCACACAATTTTAAAACACTGAACACTTTGTTAACAGTTTTGCAACAAAGATATAACAAATATTATTGTAAAAAAAATTAACATTTGTAATTATTTCTTATACTCTTAATTAAATATTTACAACTTTCAGTAACTAAGTCTGAATTAATTGCTTCCTTATAAGTAAAAAATTTATATCCTAAACACTTATCTGACTCCATTATCTTAATAGTTCCGTTAATATATTTAACAAAATATATTACAAATATCCAATTAATATTATTTTTGTAGCAATGATAAATACCTATTGAATTCCCATTGAATTCTAGTTTTACATCATCTCCTGCTTCCTCTTTTATTTCTCTAATAATTGCCTGTTTAAAACTAAAATCATCTGTATCAACTTTCCCGCCAATATCTTCATAAATTCCATTCTCATCACGTGATTTAACACCTCTTTGTTGTAATAAAATTTCTCCTTTATCATTTTCAATATGTGCAATAACTCCTATCTTTCGATTAGGATAATCAAACTTTTCTATATCTTCAAAAACTGCTTCATGATTTATCGGATAAAAATTCATAAACTATCACTGCCCTATATAACGATTATAGCAAATACTTTAATAATACAAAAGTCTCGAAAGAAACTTCGAGACTAAAATGGTTGTATAATCTTTAGTGTGTGTAATGTGTAAAATACCCTAACTGGGATATGATTTATAATGAATTAAACATTTTATATCCTGAACGATTAAATTGATCTTTGAAAATTATTTAATTTATGCTATTATTAGGGTCACAAAAAGAGACTGATATTAATCAATCTCAAATATCTTTATTACCATAGATTGGTAACTTTACACAAAATTTTTTACACTCTCACTATTTTATTTCACTTCCACCCCATTCAATAACACTATATCCAACTCGTTTTTGAGGCGTTAATTTTTGTTCTTCTATTCTTATTTTTTTATTTAATGGTTTATAATCCATAACGACTCTAATAACAGTATCAGGTTTTGGTGTTATTTCAAGTGGCATATATTTCTCAATTTCTTCTAAAGTCTCAAATCTAATATAATTATATCTATTGTTTTCTAACTTAGGTAGCCAATATATTATAAATTCATTTATTTCTCTTTCGTTTAGTCCTAGTATTTCAAGTTTTTCTTCTAAAAATTCTATTGTATCTTCACCTTTAACTACGAATCCATCATTTTTCATAGTTACATAATGATTTTTTCCTTCATAATATAACCCATAATAATTTTTATTAGTTTCGATTTCTTTTAATATTCCATCTGGTTGTGCAATAACATTCCATCCGTTATTATATTTAGGGTATGAGGTAGTTAATAATGATGAATTTAATAATTTTATATTTACTTTTGTTTCTTCTTTTGGATAAATATATATAATTGGTTTATCTACTGTCATTGTACTTGGGTCTTGAATAGAACCATATTTAACAATATTATTATATTCCTCATTAGTATAAGCAATGTTTATCTCGTTTTGATATGTATCTAGTTTAACAGGTATGGCTAGAAAATAAGCTCCAATATCTGCTGTAACACCGCGAGTATTTTCCCACATATATAATACTACTTTCCCATCGTCTTCAATAGCATTTGCAAGTCTTGCTTCTACAATTGGCTGTCCATAAGAAGCGTATGCTACTATCATATAATTTTTACTAGTATCATTATATTTCCTTTTTAAGTTCCATTTTTCACAAAACTTAGAATATTGACTATAGTTAAGTATTTCTGTAGTATTAAATAATTTAATTTTATCGTTTACTTCTTCATAATTACCATAATCGTTCGATAAATCTATTTCTTGGTAGTCATATGCACCTTTATAATCATCTTTAATAATATAATATTTTTCTCCATTATTATATTTAATATCAATATTTGTAATTTTTTCTTCATTAGTTTCAATTTCTTTATTTTTAGATAAAACAAAAGTACCAATCAATAACCCTGCTACGAAAACTAATATAATACATAATGTAAGAATAATCTTTTTCTTCATTACTATTACTCCTATCAATATATATTTTATCATATTTTTTCATTATGCATTAGATACTTAATAATCTCCTTTATATATTTTTGCAAGTTTACAAACTCATATCCATATCATCATCTTTGTTTTTATCTTCTTCGTAATCATCATATTCATAATCATAATCTTCTTCATATAAAGATGTTCTAAATATCTATATCTAGATTTGAATTATAAGTCTTTTTTTCGCGTTTGTTATGTGACCCAATTTGTGCTAAATCATTTATAGTATTAATTGGTTCACTTCTAAATATTGCATAATTTAAATTCATAATAATATCTATCTCACTTTCTTTAAAAACAATAAAAAAGATATGTAGTTAAACATATCTCTCGCAACTTCTCATATTCTAATTTTTAAACTTCTAATAAAAGCATTATTTATTTAGTTTTAAGAACACAAATGATTTTATTTATTTTACGATACGATTATTTTTAGTTCTATATTATAATCATCAATAATTTCTTTAAAATAAAGCAATTCATATATTTTTTTATTGTGCGTCATAAGGTACATACTAGGTTAGTTTTATCTATTTTTCTAATACTACCATTTATAATAGTTGGAGTAGTATTACAAAAAATACATATAATTTCTAATCTCTTTCTTAACGATTCTTCTACATCAATTTCTTTCTTGATAACATTTATCGTAAACACCAACCTTTCTTATGATTTTTTTCGTGTTTAGAAAAAAATCAATCATTTCGATTGATTTCTATATATCAAAGTTCGAATAGTTCGAACAGATTCGTTACTGGTGCTGAAAACAAGACTTGAACTTGCGACCTATTCATTACGAGTGAATTGCTCTACCAACTGAGCTATTTCAGCATGGTGCCCAATGATTGAATCAAACAGTCCTCTAATCCTTACCATGGATTTGTTTTATCACTAAACTAATTGGGCAGCTACTAATATTTTATCATACTTTTTTAAAATTTATGATAAAAATTAACTAATAAGTTATAATATATATAGTGACTGGTTATGAAAAGGAAAAGAAGATTAAAAAAACAAGCTAAACTAATGATTTTTATAATAATGGGAATTTTTATTGTTATGTTTGTTAAATATCAGAATAATTGGCAAAAAGATAATCAAATATCTGAAGTTTTAAAAATTTTAAACGAGAAAAATTATGATGAAGGAACTTTAAAATTGATTCATGATAAATTAACAGCTGAAGAAATAGTTGATTTAGAAAATAAACAAAAAATAAAAAACTTGGAACTCTTTATTAAAGAAAAATATTATCTACATAAAAATTTAGATAGATATCTTACTTATTTTACTACTCATCCTGAAGAAAATCCTAGTGATATTATTGCTTTAGTTAATGTTAGTGGTGATTATGAGGGATATAGTCATGTTAAAGAGGCAGATTTGACCAAAAAAAATTTAATTTTAGTAAATAAATATAATAAATTAGCTCAATCTTATATACCGGATGGTCTATTTAATATGAATCTTACTTATGCTTATGAAAATCGAAAAGTTAATCAAGAAGTAAATGAGGCTTTTATAAAAATGTATAAGGATGCAAAAGAAGAAGGTTATGATTTATTTGTAACTTCGGCTTTTAGATCTTTTGATTATCAACAGACACTTTATAATAACTATATCTCTATGTACGGAGTTGATTATGCTAATACCGTATCTGCGCAAGCTGGATTTTCTGAACACCAAACAGGCTTGGCTTTAGATATCCTTACACCAGGAGTTTCAATGAGTGATTTTAAAAATACTAAAGAATACGAGTGGTTAATTAGTAATTCTTATAAATATGGTTTTATTCTAAGATATCCAGAAAATAAAACTCATTTAACAGGTTACGCCTTTGAATCTTGGCATTATCGTTATTTAGGAGAAGAAATAGCTAAAAAAGTATTTGATGAAGGAATCACTTATGATGAGTACTATGCCTTTTATTTAGATAATTAATGTAGTTTCATCTAAGAAGTGATAGTTTGTTAAATATTTTAATTCTCTTAATAGACGAAACATAGCCTCATCTTTCATCTTTGCTTCTATCATTACGTCAAAATCTTGATTAAATTCCTTAATTAAGCCAATGAATTTAATAAATTCTTGCACATTTATATAATCATGATGGGACCTAAAGTCCTTTTTTAATTTGCTTTTAGGCGAAGAAAAATGAATTTTAGGGACTTCACCTTTCCAGGTAGCTAATATTTGTTTAAAATAATCTTCTAATTTTTCGGTCTCGTGATTGCATAAATAGTGATGATAATCTAATACCATTGGAATATTTAAGTTTTGAGCTAAGCGTAAAGTATCAACGATATTGTAAACTTTATCATCATTTTCGATGGCGATCATCTTTTGAATAGATGGATCTAATAATGCAAAATTTTTGATAAATCTTTTTATTCCCTCTTCTTTAGACCGTTCTTTACTGCCAATATGCAAAATTATTCTGCTGGGAGTAATTTTCAACATATTTAGAATGCTGGCTTCATATTTTAATATTTCTATGCTAGATGCTACCACTTCCTTTTTGGTACTATTTAAAACACAGTATTGATCGGGATGGGTATCGATACGTAGATTATTATCTTGGATGTATTTTCCTAAATTATTTAAACGTAATTTTATATATTCTTGATACGAAAAACGAACATTTTGATGGGTTGCAAGAGGAATTAATGATGAATTTAAACGATAAAAATGAATATTGTTTTTCACATTATATTTTAATATTTCAAAAAATCCTTCAATATTATTGTCAATAATTTCTTTTAATTTATCATTATTTTTTTCTTTTTGATAATTAGTATAAGTAATAGTTTTAAATAATTTTTGGGCCTCTAAAGTTTTAGAAATAACTGCATAACCAAAATGAATTTTCATTATAATCACCCTTATTAGTATGAAAACTAGTAAGGGTTTTATTCTGGTTTATAAACTAATTTTTTATCTAAAAGTAAAAAGTCAAACTCTTGAGTAACTTCTTTAGTAGTAAAAATAGTATTTAAAAAATCTTCATAAAATGTTGGCGTAATATGACTATTTAAATATTTTTGGATAGATTTTAATATTTCTTGATAATCCTTTTCATAAAAATAATTAATTAAGCTTAAAGATGTAGTGGTTTGATTTTCGTTTAAAGTATTGGTTTTATATATTTGTTCATAGAAATATGTCGAAATAAAATCATGAATTTGTTTGTAATAAATACTATCTTTTTCATATTGACAGTTAATACATTTATATGTTTTAAATGTTATATTTTGATAGTTTTCATCTCTATTTACTAAGTAAAGTTCTAAAATATCAGGGATTTTTATTTTTGTATGAATCGGACTTATTTCAACAGTAATAATATCATCATGACATTTTATCCAAAATATTTTAGGATTTTTATCAGTATTGACAGATTTAATACTTAAATTTGGCATTTTGACGTATAAACAATAGACGGTTTTAATATCGTCTGTAGCATCTCCGGTAATATATTCATATTTTAAATTACCAAAACTATCTTGTATTTGTTTGATATCTATTTTTGTTTTTTTTAAGTATCCTACTTCCTGATCCTGGGCATATATTTTTCTATTTTTTCTGGTTAATTTAAAAAGATTTAATAATTTATCAAAGTCGTTTAACATATTATCTTCCTCTAGACTTTATAATACATTAATAGTTAGAATAAAGCAATTAAAAAATTCTAGTTATCTAGAATTTTTATAGTTTCAATTACGGGTTGCTCATCAGCTGGAATAGTTCCATTATTATCTGTAGGATTAGCATCAGCAGCAATTTTATCAACTACTTCAATACCTGATGTTACATGACCAAAACCAGCATAGGCTCCGTCTAGATAAGTGCTATCTGCTTGGACTATAAAAAATTGACTGCTAGCACTATCCATATCCTGACTTCTAGCCATGGAAATTACTCCTCTTTCATGAGAAATATTATTTTCAACCCCATTTTGACTAAATTCTCCCTTTATAGTTTCATCGCTTCCGCCAGTACCATTTCCTTCAGGGTCGCCTCCTTGAATCATAAAGCCTTCCATTATACGATGAAAAGTTAGGCCGTCATAAAATCCTTCTTTAGCTAGTTTGACAAAATTAGTTACAGTAATTGGTGCTGTATCAGCATCTAAGTCTAAAGCGATTGTTCCATAATCTTTAATAACAATTTCGGCTTTAACTGTTCCGCTTAAATAATCTTCATTCACATTTTCACTTTCTTTCTTATCAGCACTTGCACAACCGGCAAATGTTAAAAAAACTAAACTCAAGATAAATAATTTACTAATCTTTTTCATTTCTTATCCTTTCATACTAAGTAAGTTTAGCATAATTATTTTTTACTGACAATAGTTTTTACTATAATTATAATTGTAATAGACACTTATTTGGCCTTGAAATTTTTAATTGATTGTAACAAATCTTTAATGGCTTTTTCTTGACCGTTAGTAGTTGGTTCATAATAGCTTTGGTTTTGTAAATTTCCTGGTAAACAAGGCATTTTAGCAATTTTGTTTTTTTCGTTGTGCGCATATTTATAATCTTTGGAATACCCTAGTTCTTGGTCTAGTTTGGTTACAGCATTGCGCAAGTGTAAAGGAACGGGCTCATCTATAGTATTTAAAGCATCATGTTTAGCCTTTTCATAGGCTTTTAGGACTGCATTAGACTTGGGTGCCATACTTAAATATATTACAGCATGAGCCAAATTAAGATTACACTCTGGCATACCGTTATAGAAAGATGCTTGATAAGCATTTATGGCAACATTTAAAGCATTAGAATTAGCAAGGCCAATATCCTCAGAGGCAAAACGAATTAAACGTCTAGCTATATATAAAGGATTTTCACCGCTTTCTAGCATGCGAGCTAACCAATAGACAGCAGCATCAGGATCGCTATTACGCATCGATTTATGTAAAGCCGAAATGATATTATAGTGTTCTGAACCCTTTTTATCATAAAGTAAAGTTTTTTTACTTAAACATTCTTCGATAAGTTCTTTAGTGACATTGATAGATCCATCTTCTGTTAGTGAAGAATTAGTAATAATCATATCAATACTAGTTAACGCACTTCTTGCATCGCCATTTGCAAAGGCAGCAATAATACTTAAGTTTTCTTCAGAAATATTTACTGATTGATTGCCAAAGCCCCGAGAATCACTTATGGCTCTTTTTAATAATACTAAAATTTCTTCAGTTGATAATTCTTTTAAGACAAAAACACGACACCGAGAAAGTAACGCATTATTAATTTCAAAGGAAGGATTTTCCGTGGTTGCTCCGATTAAAACAATTGACCCCTTCTCAACAAATGGTAAAAATGCATCTTGTTGAGCTTTATTAAAGCGATGAATTTCATCAACAAATACGATTGTTTTAATTCCTAATCTTTTATTATTATCGGCATCTTCCATTACCTTTTTTATTTCTTTGATACCTGAAGTAACTGCGGAAAACGTAATAAAATCTGATTTAGTTTCATTAGCGATAATTCGCGCCAATGTTGTCTTCCCTACTCCCGGAGGTCCCCAGAAAATCATTGATGAAACATTATCAGCTTCAATCATTCTACGCAAAATCTTACCTTCACCAATTAAATGCGCTTGACCAACAAATTCAGTTAAACTCCGAGGGCGCATTCTTGATGCTAGGGGTTCAAATTTAGGAATATCAAATAAAGAAGTCTGTTCCATAAATATCGCTTCCTTTTGTAAAATAATTATATCAAAAAAGCCAAGCTTTATATAGTCTTGGCTATATTTTAAACTATGAATTAACATTTTTTGTAGCTTTGTTTTTCAATTTTTCTATATATTTTATCTTTTCAAAATATTTTTTTAATGTTATAATCATTTTGTTGCTGCCCCATAGCCAAGCGGTAAGGCAACGGGCTCTGACCCCGTCATTTCGTTAGTTCGAATCTAACTGGGGCAACCATATGACCCGTTGGTGAAGTGGTTGAACACGCCACCCTCTCAAGGTGGTATACGTGGGTTCGAATCCCATACGGGTTACCATTTAAGAAAATTTTATCCCTCTCTTAAAGGGGTTTTTTATTTGCTTACATTACCGAACCGACGGTCTCTTGAGGCATATGCTTCTAACGCTTTATCAAACTCTTTTTCATCAAACTCAGGAAAATGACATTTAGGAAAATAAAATTCCGCATACGAAGATTGCCATAGCATAAAGTTACTTAGTCTTTGTTCACCACTGGTACGAATTACTAAATCTAGAGGTGGTAATTTTTGATATAAATTATCTTCTACAACTTCTTTTGTAATCTCGCTAAGCTTTAATTCTTGTTTTAATACTTTTTGACTAATTTTATAAACGGCATCCACCATTTCATCTTGGGCACCATAATTTAAACAAACATTGAACGTAGCTGAAGTATTATTTTTAGATTTTTCTTCCATTTCATGCATGGCTTTTATGACTTTTAGAGGAAGATCTTTTTTACGACCAGAAAAAACAACTTTAACATTTTCTTTTAATAAAAAGGTAAAGTCATGCGTAAACATGGAAATAAAAAGATTCATTAAATAATCTACTTCTTCTTTTGGCCTTTTAAAATTTTCAGTGGAAAAAGCATAAACAGATAAATATTTAATATTTTTCTTAAAAATGTATTTAGTTAATTTTTTTAAATTTTTAGCTCCTTCTTGATGACCCCCAACTACGAGGTTTGCCAAACATTTGCGCATATCGACCATTACCATCCATAATTATGCCAATATGTAAAGGTAATTTATTATTCATTAATTTCACTTCCTTACTACTATAATTTATTATACAAACAAATGACTTTTAAGTATATAGTAAAAAACATAATTGCTTTATTATTGTTATTTATGTTATTTTTTATTAGAGGTCTGTAGGTATGAAAATCAAAGAAGTATCTGATAATAAATTTTTTTGGAAACATCTTAAATTTTATAAGAGTTTTTTATATCATAATATTTATTTTAAACCCTCAAAAAATATACAAAATGAGGATTTTTTAGAAATTTTAAAGAGTTTAAATATTAAAAAACGCAAAGAAAGAATTAAATTTATTTATGAGACGGCTTGTTTTAAAATCGATAAGATAGCCTTTAGTAAAAATATTTGTAGTTTTAAAGAAAATAAATGTTTTATTCAACGAAAACTTGATAATAATAAATGCAATGGTTGTTGTCGAAAATGTTTATATCAATCAAATAAGGGGTGTACTACGGCTAATTTAGCATGCAAATTATTTAATTGTTCTGCTGTTATAGATAATTTTCCAGAAATGCAGGCAATAAATTTAAATATTTTAAAACTACTTTCTTTTAAAAACCAAATAATTGTTAAAAGTGATTTTTTTGCTACAAAAGAAGATGTACTAAAAGATTTATATAGTTTAAGCCTTATTTATTCTGCTTTAAGAATATTAAAGCGTCAGGTACAAAGAATTATAATTTTAAAGCTAAATAAAAACCTCTTTAAGTGAGGCTTTTATTATTTTAAAACAATATTAACTATTTTATTAACAACTACGATTATTTTAACAATTGTTTTATCTTGGATATATTTTTGAATTTTTTCATTAGCAAGAGCTAGTTTTTCTAACTCTTCTTTAGATGTATCTATTGGTACTTTAAATGTAGTTCTTAACTTGCCATTAATAGATACAGCAATATTTACATCTTTATCAATAATTTTACTTTCATCATATTTTGGCCAAGATGCATAAGCAATGGTATCCTTTTGACCCATGATTTCCCACATTTCTTCCCCCGCATGTGGTGTAATACAACTAATCATTTTGATAAATCCTAAAGCATATTCTTTATAGCAATAACCTACTTTATAACATTCATTAACAAAAATCATTAGTTGGCTAATTGCCGTATTAAATGCTAAAGCTTCAAAATCATTAGTAACTTTTTTTACCGTAGCATGATAGATTTTATCCAAAGATCCATCGTTATTTTCTACTATTTTACTCGCATCAGTAAAAAATCTAAATACTCTTTGCACAAATTTGTAAGCCCCTTCTACGCCTTTGGCACTCCATGGTTTACTAGCTTCAATCGGTCCCATAAACATTAAGTATAATCTTAAAGTATCAGCTCCGTACTTTTTGGCAATGTCTTTAGGATCAATAGCATACTCTGGATAACGTTTTCCCATTTTTATTCCATTTTCTCCTAGTATCATACCTTGATGCACTAATTTTTTAAATGGCTCTTTAACGGGAGAATATCCTTTATCATATAGGTAGTGATTCCAAATACGCGAATAAATTAAATGTCCTACAGCATGTTCTGGACCACCCATATATAAATCTACTGGCATCCAATGTTTAGCTAACTTAGGATCACAGAAAATATTATCATTTTGCGGATCGATATAACGAAGATAATACCAGCTAGAGCCAGCACTTCCAGGCATAGTTGATGTTTCTCTTTTTCCTTTTTTACCGTCTTTAGAAACATAATTTTTCCACTCTATAGCGTTTTCTAAAGGTGATTGGCCATTTTTACCTTTATAGTCATTTAATTTAGGTAAAATAAGAGGCAACTGTTCATCTTCTAAGACAATATCAGTGTTATCTTCCATGTGTACTATAGGTACTGGTTCTCCCCAATATCTTTGACGAGCAAATATCCATTCGCGAAATTTGTAATTAACTTGCTTAGAACCAGCTTTAATTTCTTCTAAATGTTTTAACATTTTAGTTATAGCTTCCTCTTTATTTAAACCATTAAGAATTTCCGAATTAATATGAATTCCATCTTCTGTCATAGCTGTATCTTTTAAAGCGTACAAGAACGTTTTGGCATGTAACTGATCAGTTACATTTTTTAGAATTTCTTCTTTAGTTTGCCAAATTATATCAAATACTTCATCAGCATCTAATTTTAAGGATTCTTTTTTGGAAGAATTAAGAGCAAAGAAATATCCTGTTGCTTCAGTATTAAAATAGATATCTTTATTTTTAGCATAATAGTGATGATTTATTTTGGGTAGTTCTCTAATAAGTCTTATATCAGTATAGCCAGTTTCTTCGGCTATTTCTCTTTTGACACAAGTTAGAGGATCTTCATCATCTTTTACGGTTCCACCAATAAATAAATAACCACCTAGATCATGACAATTTAATGTTAAGTATTTATCTTGGTTTTCATCGTATAAAATTGCAACAATAGATTTTTTCTTGGTTTCACCTGCTACTTTAGTACCAGTTTCTTCTTCTAAAACTTGAATAATGGGAATATTAAATTTTTTGGCAAATTCGTAATCTCTAGTATCATGTGCTGGAACAGCCATTATTGCACCAGTACCATAACTTGCTAAGACATAATCACTTATGTAAATAGGTATTTCTTTATTATTGACAGGATTTATTGCATAAGCACCTGTAAATACACCAGTTTTTTCTTTATTTAATTATATATTCTCTAAATATATTTTAGATGCATTAGCTTTTTGGTAAGTCCTTAATTCTTTTTGTTGCTCTAAAGTTGTAATTTTTTCCACTAATTTGTGCTCAGGAGCTAAAACACAATAAGTTGCTCCGTATAAAGTATCGCAACGCGTAGTAAAAACTGTAAATTTTTCGTCAAAGCCTTTGACTTTAAAATCAACATGAGCGCCAATACTTTTACCAATCCAATTGCGTTGAATTTCTTTGGTAGACTCTGGCCAGTCAAGTTCATCCAAGCCAGAAAGTAACGCTTCAGCAAAAGCAACTTGATCGATGCATAGCTGACGCATATTTTTACGCACAACTGGATAACCACCACGCTCACTTTTACCATCAATAACTTCGTCGTTTGATAAAACTGTACCTAACTCTTCACACCAATTAACTGGCATATCAACATACTTGGCATAACCATCCTTGAATAGTTGTTTAAATATCCATTGTGTCCATTTATAAAATTTAGGATCACTTGTTTGCAAAGTTTTAGTCCAATCATAATCGTATCCTAAAGATTTTAATTGTTCCGTAAAATAAGCAACATTCTTTTGCGTAAATCCATCGGGATGGTTTCCCGTTTGGACTGCATATTGTTCAGCTGGTAATCCAAAAGAATCATAGCCCATAGGATGTAAAACATTATATCCCTGCATACGTTTCATTCTAGAAACTATATCTGTAGCCGTATATCCTTCACAATGTCCAGCATGAAGACCAACACCTGAAGGATAAGGAAACATATCTAAAACATAGTATTTAGGTTTGCTGAAATCATAAATATCAGTTTTAAAAGTTTCGTTTTCTTCCCAATATTTTTGCCATTTACTTTCGATTTTTTGATGATTTAGTTCCATTTTTCTTCCAGCCTTTCTTTAAACAATATCTACCAATTAACTCATAGAATAAATATATTAGAATAAAAAGCATTACAAAGCCAATTAACATTTGCCAAATTAAATCAAGCGGTAAGATACTAATTACAGTACATGTAAAAGAAATAATAAAAGCATTTGTAATACTAGCTATAAAAGCTAAAAACTTGTAATTTAATTTTTTCTTATCCAAATTAAACTTGGAAATTAGATAGTTGATACTTCCTATTTTACTAGGTCTATTTTTCTTGATATTACGCAAATACATAATAATAAATATTAACAAGCTTATAACAAGCAAAATTCCAAAAAAGCACAAATTATAAATCATAAAATCCTTCTTTCTATAAAAAAGACATCTTCATCATAAGGACGAAAATGTCGTGGTACCACCTTAATTCCTAGTAATTACTAGCTTTAGATCTTCTAAAGGGGATTAACCTATCACATCCAAAAGCAAGTTCATATATATACTTCTTAGTTTTCACCAACCACTAAGTCTCTTCTTAAGTAAGATATATTACTACTCTTTTTTCTTCGCTTGGTTATATTATAATAAATTATATTTATTTATTCAATCTATTTTTTGAAGTTGTTAATCCTTTTTTTAAATGTCACCATATCATTAATAGAAATGTCACCGACGTTAACATATAATATCTCTTTGGAAAGGAGATATTTTTATATGCATAATAAAGAATATGCATTAAAACTTGTTCAAGATAAATTAAATGGTTT